>CAYSCE010000135.1:0-8161 GCA_964429475.1 uncultured Bacteroidaceae bacterium
CATCTCAAGAATAATCTGTTACAATAATGATTCATTATTAATTCCACTTAAACCATTCTTGAGAAAAAATTATCGTTGTACCACTACACCATCCAAAACAAAACATTGATACTTATTCCAAAATTTAATAAAACACTCTTCCATTGCGGCTTTCGCAGCATTTCGTCATCAGCAACAGAAAACGTAAAGCCCACGCACCACGCAAGCGGCGCAGGCCCCACACACGACCTCTCCGCCGCGGCGGAGCATCGCGGAGCGATCTGAGAGCGTCGTGCTGCAAAAGCTCGGCGCAGAGTGCTACCGCTGTCGACACTTCGACTCCGCTCAGTGTGACAGCGTTCGCCGGCTGCCGCAGGCACACGCGGCCAGCGCACGCAGAGTACTGCCGGCGAGAAATACATTTCATTGCTTTCTGTCGGCGTTTACAAATTTTACCGACGAGAAGTGCTTCTGTCGGTATTTAAAAAATGAAATACATGATATTCCTTTGGACTATCATATATTTCAAATTGGTATAAAGTGCGGAGACGGAAATGGAGCCCGAAAAAAAGCTCGGAAATAACCCTCGCGTTAAAAAATGAAACGCTGGCCGCAACAATTTGTATATTTGAACAAAAAAACAAATGAAACTTATCCTCAGCGGCCTTTTGCTGGTGTTTTTCATGGGATCGGCATCAGCACAGTTTTCCGAATACGACACACTGGGAACCTATCAATACACCACCACCTACGAAAAAGCTGAATTCATCGCTGAGACGGATAGCAGCGGGCACTGGGAGTTTTCGTTCCGTCACGCCGATGGAGATGTTTTTGTGTTTAAACATGCAGCTGACGGATTTGCCGACAATCTGTTGTTGAATAAAGGCCGAAACGGAGCTGCTGACTCGCCCGTAAACACCGGCAAAAAGTTTCTGGTAAAGTATTGCGATCTGGTGGAACATATCTGGTACGATGAGGATTTGTACTGGTGGGACGATACGTATGAATGGGACGAAGAGCTTAATTATTACGTCGGCCTTTCGGCCAGTTTTGCGCCATAGCGTTTTTATTAAACATTGATTATCAATACTATAAGAATTTTCTTTTAAAAGAATTTAATTCTTTCAGGGGTCATTTGGCCTATTCAAAATAAATTTTTACCTTTGCACCCCGTTTTAAATGAACGAAATAAACAAATTAAAAACACACAAAATGGTAAGACGTTACGAAACCGTTTTCATTATGACTCCCGTTTTGTCTGATGAACAGGCAAAGGAAACGGTACAGAAATTCAGGAAGCTCCTCACCGACAAGGGTGCAAAGATTTTGCATGAAGAGGACTGGGGGTTAAAAAAACTGGCCTACCCGATTCAGAAAAAAACCACCGGATTCTATCGGTTGATTGAATTCGAAGCTGAAGGCAATGTGGTAAGTGAACTCGAAGTGAATTACAAACGCGATGAGCGCCTGATCCGCTTCCTCACTGTATCGCTTGACAAGTACGGAGTTGAGTTTGTCGAAAAACGCCGCAAACTGAAAGCCGACAAAGCGAAAGAAGATGGTAAAAAAGAAGCTGAAGTTTAACCCTGAAAAATTCAATGAAAATGGCACAACAAGGAAATGATATCCGCTATTTAACGCCGATCAACATTGAAACGAAAAAGAAAAAATATTGTCGTTTCAAAAAAGCCCGCATCCGTTATATCGATTATAAAGATGCTGAGTTTTTACTCAAATTTGTGAACGATCAGGGTAAAATTCTGCCCCGCCGTATCACCGGTACTTCAACCAAATTCCAGAAAAAGATTTCACGCGCCATCAAACGGGCCCGTCATCTTGCTCTGCTGCCTTTTGTTACTGACCTTTTAAAATAATCGGAGGGATATATTATGGAAGTCATTCTCACACAAGACGTGAAAAATCTCGGATACAAAGACGACTGTGTTAAAGTTCGTCCCGGATACGGCCGCAATTTTCTCATCCCCCGCGGTATAGCTATCGAAGCTACCGAGTCAGCTAAAAAAGTACTGGCCGAAAACCTGAAACAACGCGCTTTTAAAGAAGATAAAATCCGCAAAGAAGCCGAAGCTCTGGTTGAAAAACTTAAAGACGTGAAACTCGTTATTAAAACCAAAGCCGCCGCTACAGGAAAAATTTACGGAAGCGTAAATAATATTCAGATTGCCGAAGCACTTAAAGAACAACACAACTTTGATATCGACCGTAAGAAAATTGATGTTACCAACGAAAACATCAAAGAAACCGGTACTTACAAAGCTAAAGTGAACCTCTACAAGGACATCAAAACCGAAATCACCATCGACGTGGTCGGCGAAGAATAATCCTTCAGATACGCTATTTCAAAAAAGCTGTTCGGTCCCGGACAGCTTTTTTTGTTGGTATCATCATCCACTATTCAGTTGGGTGTAGTCTTTTTATTACTACTTCGGGGGCTGTCTCAAAAAGTCTTCAGCTACAAAAACAACATTCCATCGTCTGGAAGCGACGAAGAAGCTGGAAGACATGGAACCGTTGTTTTTGCTGCTGTTACGACGGTTCCATGTCCGCCAGCTGGCGGACGGTGGAATGTCGTAACAATCTGCTGTTTTGAGACAGCCCCCACCAAATATTTATTTTCAGACTACACCCAACAAAAAAATTTGCTGTTCGGTCCCGGACAGCTTTTTTTTGTTTGAAAGAATCGGTCTGATATAATTCATTTTGGTATTACAGATATTATCAGAAACATTCAACCTGCTTACATTTGAATTTTTATTAACATCGAACATGTACTATATTTGCTTTTCCAAACCAACCCCTCATGAAAAGATTTTTTTCCGCACTTGTTTTAATTGGTCTTTCATTTGCCACGCTTCAGGCACAAACCGACGAACCCAAGCGCCAGAAAGGCGTTCGCTCGAGCAGCAACAGTTTTTACATCAATCTGCTTGGACCCAGCAATCCGGGCTCTTTAAACTACGAACGTATATGGACAAAAAACGGTGTGGTAAACATAGGTACTAAAATCGGAGGCTTTTATATCAACCTTCCAAAACTTGACGAGCTTACTGTTGCCAATGGAACTGCCGAATGTACTTTTCTGTTCGGACGTTCTGCACATATGTTCGAAATGGGCATTGGCTGGGCCGGACACTATGGTAATTATTTTTCCGAAGACGATGGTAAAACAAAACATTACGCAGTTCCTACCAGCACTTTCAGTATGCACTACCGCTACCAGAAACCCAAAGGCGGTGTTTTCTTCCATGTCGGTTTTACCGGCTCAACCATTCTGATGTTTGGCTCAACCGACCTCGTAGAACTGGCTGCCGGCAATGCTCTTATTTACGGATTCAAGGGACTGACTGGTGAGAAACCTTCTTTCAGTCTGCTTTCGATTGGCGTTGGTGCTTCGTTCTGAGTTCATGCATTAATGAATTTCACTACCTTTGCCTGATAAATAAATGCAATGAAAAAATCAGACATAGTTGAAATTGCTGTAAAAATACTGGGACTTTATCTCTTTGTAATGGTGTTTCAATCCATTGTAGAATTATCCTCTGCAATTTTAATGATTACTACTTTTTCTTACAATTCAAAGGATGCAGAATCATGGAAAAATATTTTGATTTTATTGAGCGTTTTTAAATTGGTATTGTTGACATCCTTCGCAATATTGCTGACTTTCGGCTCTGCAACTGTAACAAAAAAGATCTGCAGGAAAGAAGATTTTAGCAGCGATGCTTCACTCATCGCCGATAAAAAAACGATGATTGAAATAGCGCTTATTATCATTGGAGGATTATTATTTACTAATGAGTTGCCCGCTTTTACCCAGGCGCTTTATACGCAAATCAGTCTTGTACAGCAGCATATTCCTGCCCCGGAGACAAATGAATCGTTTTTGTATGTGTCATTTGCAAAGATCGTCCTTGGTCTTATTCTGATTTTTTACAGCAAACTGTTTTCTTTATGGCTGTCAAAAGAAAAGAAACCGATTAAAGCTGAGTAAATTCGTATTCATATAACCTTTGCATCATGCCCACTGCTTCCGATATAAAACTGTTCAGGTCACTCAAAGACAAATCTGCACGTTCCGAACACAACCTCTTTGCCGCTGAAACGCCCAAAGTTGTTGCTGATCTGATTGCAGGCGGTATGCAGCCCGATATAATTTTTGCGTTGCATGAATCAGCTCCGGATTGGCAGCGAAAATATCCGCTTCTGAAAATCGAAGGCGTTTCAAACAAAGAGCTGGAGCGACTTTCATTCCTTAAGCAACCGCACGAAGTGTGCGCGGCGTTCAACATTCCGGAAGAGAAAAAATTTGAACAGCAACCGGTCACTTTAATACTCGACAACATCAGCGACCCCGGAAACATGGGCACCATCGTGCGTACAGCGCACTGGTTCGGAATAAAAAATGTGATCTGCACCGAAAACAGTGTCGATATCTATAATCCCAAAGTGGTGCAAAGCACCATGGGAAGCCTGGCCCGCGTGCATGTGTATTACCGCAGCAAAGATGATATTAGCTCTATGCTGGATAAAAACACCTCCATCTGCGGTGCTTTTATGGATGGAGAAAATATTTTTACAACGCAGCTGCATACACCGGTTGCAATCATCATCGGCAGCGAAGCGCATGGTATTCAAAATCTCGGATCACTGGTGCAGCGCCGCATTTCGATACCGGCCCATAACGCAGATGATCACGCGGAGTCGCTCAATGCTTCGGTTGCAGCTGCCATTATGATGTCGGTGGTTTCGAAAATCAACGAATGATGCATTATTTGTACATTCTGCTCCTTTGCGTTCTATTGTCTTCATGCACCGTCCGGCTCATGGATAAGCATATTTTGCAATGCGCTCCCGAAACATCCGGAATGGCAGTTTCTGAGGATACCAGTAAATTGTACACTATTGAAGACAGTGGCAATGGCCCGCTTGTTTACGAAATAAGTAAAGACGGAAAACTTCTGGGATATTCGGATTATTCTCACAAGACCAACACTGATTGGGAAGAGATGGCCAACAACAGTGTCTCATATTATATTGGAGATATCGGAAATAATCTGCGCAACCGCGACACACTGACCATCTATGAAAAAAACATGGAATCGCTTCCTCTCGATGATCTGATGGGTACTCGTTTTGTCTGCAATCATCCGCTGGCTCCGTTTGATTTCGAAGCCATGTTTTATGCAAACGACAGCATGTATCTGATTACAAAAAATCACGGAGAAAAATTCACTTATTTGTATCGTGTTTTTCTTGATTTTGAATTTCACGAAATCACCCCCATCGACTCAGCCCGCATCCGGGGCCAGATTACAGGCGCTGATTATGATGCTGAAAACCATTTGCTGATCATGACCGGCTACCGATGGTACATTCCCTTTGTACTGATTAAAAAGGATGCAACACCCTCAACAGCTCTTTGCAAGCCAGTGAAGCGAAGAACATTCTGGTTCCGGCCAGCCGTGCAAACCGAGGCCGTGGTGATTGTAAACCCGGAGGAAATATATGTTTCAGCCGAAGGAAATCCGCTCCATAAGCCGGCTTTGTTCAGACTCAATATTCCAAAAAAAAATCCGAGTCCGGCAAAGAAATAACCAGGCAGAATCGGTATTTTGTGTCAGACAACCATTATTTTAACTTCCACATCAGTTTTTTATACACACGTTGCACCCGAAACGAAGCAATCCTGAATAAACTTCCCGGCTTTTTATCAATCATCGATTTAATCTTGCCGTTTAGGCTTCCCTGAGTTGCTACAGTCGGGTGCGACCAGTAAATATCAATAATCCCATGGTCGGAACAAAAATTGTGAAACCAGTCGACCGGTAAATGACATTTGGTTTTCTGAATTTTGACCAATATATTTTCAGCACAGACCTTATCTATCAAATATGCACCGGCCATTCGTCCACGCTTTGCTTTGTATATATATTGTCCGGGTTTTCGCTGACTGCCGCGGACATATTTTAAATTGGAATCCTCGAGGCTGATCAGAAAATTGCTCAGGCCTCTCTGAGTCACTTCTGTCAATATATCTTCCGAAAGTGCATCAAACCTACGATTCAGATATATATCATCTTCCAGAATCAATGCGTAATCTATCTGGTCAGCAAGGATGCTTTCATACGCCAGAAAATGCTTAAAGGCACACGAAGCCATTGCAGATACCTGTTGCATTGAACCGGTAAAATATTTCTTCAACACTTCCGGATTCAAATCCTGCTGGTCGCCGTCCAGCACATACCGATAATCAAGTTTGCGGTTGATCAGCTGCAACTGCATGTGCTTCTCCCGCTCAATGGCTGTACGAACATGTATGATATACGTCTTAAGGCTTTTCATAACTTTGACAAACTTAAATAAAATTACGGGATTAAATCCGTTTTAATCAACAAACCATTACATTTGTACAAGAATTTTTAATTCATCTGACTGATGGCTGAACTGCAGATTTTGAGAACAGGATTGCCGCTGATTTACATTCACCGTAATCAGCAAATCGGCCATATGGTGATTCATTTCAACCATGGGTCATCTTCCGATCCTGAAAAAATGCAGGGTGCCCTGCATCTGCTCGAACACATGCTTTTCAAAGGTACCAAAACTCGTAATTATTTTGATCTTATTTGCGGTATTGAACATTTCGGAGCCGATCTGAATGCCTTTACAACCAAGGAAAACATGATCATTCATGTCTCCTACCCCGATCAGTATATGGATGAAATATGTTTAATCCTTTCCGATATCGTCAACAATTCTGTTTTCGATGAAAAGGAACTGAAAAAAGAAAAACAGGTTATCTGCGACGAAATCAAATCGTACCGCGATACGCCCGAAGAGTTTATTTACGATGAATGGGAACGTCTGATGCTGACAGGTAATGGACTGAGTCATCCGATTCTTGGAACCGCTGCATCGGTAAACCGCATCACTCTTGATGATCTGAAAAAGACATACAAATCAGTGCGCAGCGATTTTCAGATTTCTGTTGTCAGTAACCGGACCAAAGTTCAGGTGAAAAAAATCATTGCAAAGCATTTTACTGCAAAAGTAAAAAGCACCCGCGCCATCAATATGACCAAACTGATACGCGAAGAAAAACCAAAAATAAAAATTCTGAACGACGATATCAGTCAGGCACATGTGATTCTGGGCCGCATCGGGCCTCACTTTACACACGATGACCAGTTGCCGGTGTATTTGCTTTCATCCTTTCTGGGCGGCAGCGCTATGAGCTCGGTTTTAAATCTGGAGCTGCGCGAAAAAAGAGGAATATCGTACACCATTGAAGCTTCGTTGCAGAGTTATCGCGACAAAGGACTTTTCTTTACCTATTTCACCTGCGACAAACAGCGCACAGGCAAAGCGCTGCAGGTGATTGCCGATATTTTTGAATACTACCGGACCCATGGCTTGACAAAAAAAGAATTCGATACACTGATACGAATGACCAAAAGTCAGTACACCATGTTCTTTGAACCGGCACTGAACGAAGCCATGTATCATGCAAAATTCTATCAGTATTTCAATCAGATTGTGCAAATCCCCGACCTGATGAAAGAGCTGGGAAAAATCAAACCCGATGCTATTAATAAAGTTGCAGCCAAAGTGCTTGACTTTTCGAAATTCAGCCGCATTACTATTGAGAAAAAATGAGTACACTCAACGATGCCCTTGAGAAATTCTGCATGGAAAACAGCACGCCTTTGAATGATGTGCTTCATGAAGTTTATCGCGACACCTGGGTAAATGTGATGTATCCGCAGATGATTACCAACGAGCTGCAGGCACGTTTTCTCAGTATGATCTCCCTGATGCTGAAACCACAGCAAATTCTCGAAATAGGAACGTTTACAGGCTATGCAAGCATTTGTCTGAGTTCGGGTCTATCCGATGACGGAAAGATCGTTACGATTGAGAAAAATGCGGAATTGGAAACAAGAATACGTAAGAATTTTGAACGGGCATCGCTGAGTAATAAAACTGAATTGCTGATTGGCGATGCTACAGAAATACTTCAAGAGAAATTTAAAGATCAAAAACCATTATTCGATATAATTTATATTGATGCTGACAAGGAGAATTATCCGGTCTATTTGAAGTATGCTTTCCCGCTTCTGAAGCCGGGCCTGCGGAACGGGTCGCGCGGCGGGGATATGTT
>CAYSCE010000136.1:0-7987 GCA_964429475.1 uncultured Bacteroidaceae bacterium
AAATTTCCTTTGAGTTTAACCACGCCGATCGAAGCATTATCGGCTTTATCAACAGCCAGATCAACAGCGCCACATACACTGGATTCATCCACCTGAAACACTTCAACACCGCCCTGTTCGGGCATGCCCGATACCCAATTGAACCAGATGATGCCTTTTGATGTTTCAATATTCACTTTGGCGTAATAACCGGCCTTAAAATCCATATAGCGGTAAAAACCTGGTTTAAGTTTCTTTCCGTTTTTGCTGCGGAGCGAAATACAAATGTCAATCTGATCGTCTTTATGTATTCCAGTCAGTGAATCCTCAGGATAATTCGATATACGGATATCTGCCAGAGAATCGCTTTTCATGATATATTCAACCGAACGTATCTGAAAATCTTTTGCAGAAAAGCGGAAAGTTTCATTGTTATTCAGCTTTTCCTTATTTACCTCGAGTGAAAAATGACTGTCGCGCTGACACTCTTTCTCAGAGCCGCCCGCAGTCAGACTTTCAGCATTATTATCGGATTGTTTACTGCCGCACGAAACCATCGTGACAAGCATCAGCAAACAAGAAAACCGGAGTATGTTTTTCATTGGCGATATATTTCATTATAATACCTCAGAATTGCCAAAGTCTGATCAACAGCCTTTATGGCATTTTCGACGCGCCTGCTGCCAACCTCACTCACTTCGTATACGTTGAAATACGTTCTGTGAATCTGATCAAAATACATTCGCATCAGTTCTTTGCGCATATGCGGATGCTCGCGCAACGGGTCATCTTTCCACGGAATATCGGTGTTGCAAATCAGCACCAGATCGTATCTGCGCTTTTTCAGTTCTTCCAGTATCCACGGATGACAGCGCTGATATTTGACTTCGCACCAGATTTTGGTAACCACCAGCTCCGTATCGCAAAAAACAAAAGGGGCCTCCATTGCGGCGTTGTCCTCGCTGAGCATTTGTTGCTGAGCGATATACAGAATGTCGTCGTAGGTATACGGACGACCCAGATTGGCAACGTAATCGCGGGCAAATTCATCCACAGCAACCGCATTATAGTGCTTCGCCAGTTGATGAGTCAACACCGACTTACCCGTGCTTTCAGGGCCTGTAATGGCTATGCGTATTTTAAACGGATACTCCATGTTTCATTTTTTTTCGCCAGCTGAAATATCCGATTACCGCCATTATACACAAAAAAATATACAGTCCCAACGTCGGATACATTTTCTGATAGGTATACAAGAAGATGGAGATAAAATCTACAACCAGCCATACAAGCCAGTTTTCAATCTTTTTACGTGCCAGCATCCAGGTGGCTGCAAAGCTGAGCGCTGTTATAATGCCATCCAGAACCGGTGTTGTTGAATCGGTATATTCGTATAACAACCATGCAATCAGTAAAAACAGAATGTTGACAATAATGACCAAGTATATCCAGCTGCGCACATGAGTATGTGTAATTCTAAGACCGACATGTTTGTGTCCGTGCCTTGTACCAAAGCGCCACACATACCAGCCATACACGCTCATAACAACATAATACACCATCAGAATCATCAATGCATATAATTTCTGCGAGGCATACACACCGATGTACAGACCAACATTCAGAATGCTGACAATCCAGTAAAACGAATCAATCCGTATCTGCAGAATGACGGCAATAACGCCCAGTATGGCAGCTGTCAGTTCAAGCCAATTGGTAACAATATAATCAATGACCGGCTGCATCAGTGAGGTTGGTAATCAACATCCAGCGTGGCATTGGCCATTTTCAGAATAAAAATACTATGCGGCAGTTCCATGGCTTTTTCAATCTCAACAGTGACAATGCGCATCACATCGGCATATTCGCCAAAAACCTGAGTACTCATGCCATTAGATTTCACGCGGATTTCCGGATATTCGTGCAGTCGCGCAATAAATGCCTTGATGGGCGCTTTGAACGCCTCTGTCAGCGGATAATAGGATATATCAATACTGATCTGCATGGTAATAATACTTTATTTCGGAGAAACTTTTTCTTTCCTGCGACTCTGAATGATTTTATACAAATAATACAGTGCAGCAATTCCCAACACGCCCAACACAACAATATCAATCACGTGCGAATATTTCATAACCTCGTCCCAGTTCTCGCGCAGTACAAATCCCACCCAGGTGAGAAAAGCATTCCAGATACCGGCGCCAATGGTAGTAAAAATGATGAATCGCCACAGATTCATTTTACCAAAGCCCGCCGGAATTGAAATCAAATGACGCACAATAGGAATAAATCGCGCTATCAGAATGGTAATTTCTCCGTTTTTTGCGAAGAATTTTTCCGAAAGCTCGAGATGGTGCTGGTTCAGCAACAGGTACTTTCCAAATTTTGTAACAAAAGGTTTGCCTCCAAAATATCCGATGTAGTACGAAATGAGTGATCCGACAATGCTGCCAACTGTTGCAGCAATAATGACACCGGCCCAGGTAAGGTTTCCATCAACTATATTAAAACCTGCAAACGGCATTACCGCTTCGCTTGGTATAGGAAGCACCATGCTTTCCATCACCATTAAAACAAAAACACCGGCGTATCCTGTTGTTGCAATAAAAGCCGTAGCCCACGCTGCAATCCATTCTGTAAGTCCCATCCTTCAATAATTTTAATGGTTCAAAGGTAGCAACAATTTGCAAACGAAATACGATGGCCATTCAGATTTATAGAAGCAATATTTCTTATCGGATTATGCGCTGAAGGACAAATTGTATTGCAAAATTTTTCTTATATTTGTTATCCTAAAAAATACTTATATGTATAAAACAGCTGTGGTTTATTTAATGTTGATTCTCGGTTTATCCGTGAATATGTGTGCCCAAAGCGGATATAAACTGCTGGTCGCCGGTCAGTCGGGCGATACATTGTCGCGGGCAGCCATTATGGCCAATCCCGCGGTGACAGTCGACAATCTGAATATTCCGGTAACATCGTTCAGTCTGGTGTTCAAAAACATCGACGGCGATCTGATCGAAATAGTATCGGGAAATAATTTGGTTACAGCCGGCATGCTGAGCGCCCTTTCCGACGTTCAAATCACAACCATTTTTATCGATCGGGCCCAATTTATGCTCAATGGCGTTGAACACGAAGTCATGCAGAAGTTTTATCTGAAAAATTGAGCGAGACAGCTGTCGCAATAAACCCGGCAATAAAAGTTGCAGCCTACATCCACTGCAGATCCTGATCTTCATCAGGATGACACAGTGGATGCTGGTTTTTTATATCAGAAAATACAAAATCCAATACCCACCGTCAGGCGCGGCAGTTCGGCTGACTGGTACGGCCATTCAATAATATCGCTGAGCCTGTACCGTCCGTAAATGGTAAATTTATTCAGGCCGATGGCGCCATACAAGCCATACTGATACCGTTCGATAAGGTGCAGCCGTGTGATTCGGTTTCGCGAAATCTCATCAAAAGCTTCAATTTCATCGGTGGTTGAATAACTCCTGCTGATGTGATAACCAGCATAGGCACCTGCATCGAGATAATGTCCGATGAAATTGCCACGCCGCGTATCAAAGTTAAACCGGAAATACAGACCTCCATCCAATGAGCTGACGCCAATACTTTGCTTTTTGTGAATCAGCGTGTCGGGAAAATCCTTTTTTTCAGTCTGATCGTAAGCATATTCATAAGTATTGAAATCAACCAGATATCCTAATGAAAGAAAATTACTGATGCGGTACTTTTGCATCCAGCCAAGACGAAAGCCGGACGAGGAAATAATTTTTACCGGAGCTTTGTCATTGACCTCAGTGGGCACCACAACGTGCAGTCCGAAAAAAGAATTGTAAAAGGTTTTTCCGTTGGGACCATAATCTGGTCGTGCAGAATCGAGCGGCAACACCTGTTTTGATATTAGGGTGGTTTGCGCCTGCAGCGCGGTGATACAAAAGACCAAAAGACAACTGAACAATATTTTTTTCATAACCATTTTTATTAAAAAGTAACTGATTCTGTTTGATTTCTGTAATGAAGTGTTAGTCTCTGCCCTTTGGTGAAAACACCCATATCGATTTTTTCGGCATCAACCGACAATACTTTGTACCAATCCATTTTCCCGTCTGGATTCCAGCATTGAACATATAAATAATCGAGCAATCCTTCAGGTTTTTGTAAGATGCTCACCTTCGCATTGCCGCTTTCGATCAATATTTCAAAATAAACAGCACCTGTATCTGAAGCTGGCCGGGTAAAGTACGATGCCTGCGGAATGCCATAGCCGTGTGCGTAATCAAAGTACGGATACAAATGTCCCGATTTCTGAATTTCCTGCAATAAATCCCATGCATTAATGCCTGGCCGGGCCTGTTTGGCGCAGGCTGCAAAACCAGCCGTAATGGGCGAAGCGAACGAAGTTCCGTAAATGGTTGAAGTCGATTTACGTCCATAGGCAAAAACTTTTCCGGCAGCACATACATTGGGTTTCAGGCGTCCATCGGCTGTGGGACCATACGAGCTGAAACTGATGTGCAGCCCATTTTCAGGATCCACCCCACCAACCGATAAAATGCTATCTGCATCGGCCGGGGCTCCGATAATTTCCCAGGTTGTCTTTTCGCCTTCATTGCCGGCAGCATTCACAACCAGTATCCCTTTCGAAGCGGCCTTTGCCGCACCACGGCTTACAAACGAAGTCTTGCCATCCATCTGATACGGAAAGTAGCGGTTAAACGTATATCCAAGGCTGCTGTTGACAATGTCGGCTCCGTTCTGGTCGGCCCATTCCAGTGCTGCAATCCAGTTTTCTTCTTCCGAAAACGGCTCGGCATTCACTTCGGTGCGGGCCAGTAGAAACTCGGCATCGGTGGCCAGGCCAAAGGGCTTTCCGGCCGTGTCAACACCGGCAATACAACACATCACACTGGTTCCGTGTGAACTGAATCCATACACATTTTCTTTTTTACGGGTAAAATCCCATGTCCTGATAATCCGGTTGTTGTCGCGGATATGTTTAAAACAAGGTAATACGTCTACATTCGGAAATCCACCATCAAAAATGGCAATGCGGACACCTTTGCCGGTAATTCCGGCCTCACGGAATTTCTCACCCTGCATAATGGACAGTTGTTTTTCCTGTAACCATTCATCACCGGTCATAGAAGTTGTATCAGCTTCTGCTACAGTAAAATAACCGTCATCAGCCGGTTCTGTCCGGAGCACAAATGGCAATGCTGAAATTTGCTCAAGCTGCTGATTATCGGCGTACAGGCATACGGCATTGAACCACCGCGATGCATATGTCAGACTGTCGGACATGCCCTCCAGAATAGTTATATAATTCACATTTACAGGAACATCAGTAATATCAAAGATTGGAATATGGTTTTGAATGCGCCGTTCAATGGCCTTTTGATCAAAAAACGAAAACGGATTATACCCGGCAGTGTCTTTATCGGCCAGATACACCCAGACTTTATTCTGCGCCAGGCCGGGCAATGATAGCAATATCAGCGAAAATATCAGAAAATGTCGCATATGTTTTTTGTGTAAAAATAAAAGATTTTTCTTCGTCAGCCTGATTTCAACGGTAAAAAATCCGCCATTGTCGATTATTGCACAGTAGGAAATACTGCAACATTGAAAAAAATACTACCTATTGATATTAAGCACTTTAGATCAATTGAAAAACACATGCCCTTTCAAAAAAAATCAAATTGTTCATAAGCTTGTTTACAAATTTTATTTTTTTGTCTACATTTTTTACTTTTATATAATATATTTGTAACGTCATGAGTTAATAATATAATCATTCATCGTCCAATGACAAATTTAAAATGGTTGATAACGTTTCTCATGGTACTTATTGCCATTGTTCCATCATTTTACTTTTTGGGGCATCTGAGAGATGTAAATGCGCATGACAATCCATATTCTGGCAACATTGTGACAACAAACGAGGAAAAAGTTTCAAACCAGATAGATTCATCTGAAATACAAATCGTTATCGAATTCAAAAGCCAACCTACAGGCGTATTTGAACATTCGTATTAGTAAAATCAATTGCTGTTTTTAGCTGTCCATTCGTCACAATTAACAATGTGTCATAACCCTTGTTTCAATTCATATTTCATTGTATATATGTTAGTTACACCAATATATCATTTAACAAATATCATTTATTCCAAATTTTATATCCCAAAATGGAAAAACATCTATTTTTTTTCTCAATTAATAATACATTTGCAACGGTTTCACGATACAACAGAAAAGAGTTTCGGCAAATGAAGGTAAAGTTTTGGTATATCGTTTTTATTGTTTTCACTGCAATTGCATTTTTAGGGCTAATTGCTCCGGGAATCATAAGCAAGGCTGCATCTGTGAGCGAAAAAATGAATTTTGAACAGCTCAACACCACTCATTCCAGCACAGGAATCAATCAGGATAAAGAATCATCACTGGATAGTATCGATATTCAAAACGATTCATCCGGAACAGAAAAGGCTGATAATCAGACTAAATTTGGCTCATTTGAGCATATGTATTAGCAGCGAGGCTATTTTACTGTTTTTTCTATGGCTTCAACCGCCTTTTTTATATCAGGGCTTTGAATCGTAATTTGAGCTGATGAATAATACGGCAGGCGACTTTCGAAATGCGCTCTGATATCTTCCCCTTCAAAATCATCCAGCATTGGGCGGTCGCCCGGAAACTGACTCAACCGTTGCACCAATTGAGGCAATGGAATATTCAGCCACAGGGTGATACCGGCTTTATTCATCTGTTCCATATTATTAAAGAAACACGGCGTTCCGCCGCCTGTTGATAGAACAAACTGCTCTTTTTCAATACAATCCAAAAGACACAACTTCTCCATCATTCTGAATTTTTCTTCGCCCGACTCGCGAATCCAATGGGCAGCTGTTCGCTGGGTCCGATCAAAAATCACCTGGTCGAGATCGAGAAAAGGAATATTCAGCTCTTTTGCCAGGCGCTTGCCAAATCTGGTTTTCCCCGAGGCCATGTAGCCGATGATGAAAATTTTCATGCTGCAAAAGTATAACATCCAAAACAATCACCGGGCATATTGACTCGATTTTGTACTTTTGCTCCCTGTTTCCAACATGCCGGAGCTAACCCGAACTGCTTCTCTCAATATGAATCAATTGGAAACAAACAATACCTGTTCAGGACATATTTACATCGGCTTATAACAACATGGGAATCCGCAAAAACCGCAGTAGCTTTCTGACCAATATTCTGACACTGTTCAGCGGTACAGTCATTGCGCAGGCGCTTCCCATCCTGCTTTCGCCGATATTGTCGCGCATGTACACCACGCAGGACTTTGCGGTACTGGCCATCATCACACCTATAATAACCATTGGAGCCACTTTGTCGACCTTGCGGCTTGATATTGCCATCGTTATTCCCAAAGAAGATGACGAAGCACGCAGATTATTATCGACCGCCCTTGTTTTCAACTTACTCATTGTCATTATTTCACTACTCGGTGTTATTGCCGCACAACTATTCTGGCCTACCGGTTCCATTCTGTCCGATTCAACCAAAGCGCTGTTCTGGTATATTCCGGTAGGGATTTTTGCGGTGGGCTGGTATACGACCTATAATTACTGGTCAACGCGCAACAAAACCTATAAAAACAATGCGGCCTCGAAAATTGTTCAGGCTATTGTTACCATTCTTACCAGCATTGTATTTGGTTATTTTATTCCAGGTGCCGAAGGGCTGATTCTCGGCTTCGTGGCCGGCTACGTGTTGGGGCTTTTGGTCCTGTTCATGCGGCAGCGGCGCGATGTTCCATTGTCATTGGTTACCCGATATTCAAAGTCCGAATCGGGGCAAACCATCCGCAAATACCGCAATTTTATTTTCGTAAATACACCCAATGCGGTATTGAATGTTGCTATTGATCAGGGATTGGTGTACGTGCTGAAAATATTCTTCAACAATGTAATTATCGGTAGCTTTTCGTTTGCCTACCGATATA
>CAYSCE010000137.1:0-7943 GCA_964429475.1 uncultured Bacteroidaceae bacterium
CCATAGGAGATATATTTGAAGGGTACATCCAGTGCTATATAATTGATTAAAAGACTAAGTGCCAGCACAGAAATGACATAACTTAAATATTTCGGCATACTTTCCTTCGCTTTGTCATCCATTTTAAATGCCGGAGCAAATAAAGCAATGGCAATAATTGCTAGGAACAACAGAAAAGAAGCCGAACCCTGAAACTGAGTCATTACTTTTGTCCCTTTTGCCAAAGGAAGAAAGGTAGAAATCACTCCCACAAAAGCAACACCTGCAAGCACCAGTTTTGAGACCGGTATTTTGGAGAAATCGACCGCCGGAGCACTCTGAGCCTGATAGTTTTGATTGTAGGCCGGAGGCGGTGTGTAAGTCGGCGGAGGAGTGTTGACAGGTTGATTGTACACCGGATCGGGTTGCGCCGGTGGCGGTGTTGGGATAGATTGAGTGTCGAAGCCGCACACATGACAGAATCGGGCACCCGGCTTAATTTCAGCGTTGCATTTGGGACAGTTCATAGTATTCTGGTTTTAGGTTAAATCGATATTGCCGCTAATTTAAGCAAAAATTTTCGTTCCTGCGTCAGAATTTTTTAATTGGGTTGCTTCGGTGATTATTGCTTCTTTTCCGCCGTTTTTGACGAACATAATACAAGCTCTTACCTTCGGAGCCATGCTGCCTTCGGTAAAATGTCCGTCGGCCAGATGTTTTTCAATTTCAGGAACTGAAATCGTTTCGAGTTTTTGTTCACCTGGTTTGTGGAAATTAATGTACACATTGGGAACATCGGTCAGGATGTAAAAATCATTTGCTTTGATTTTACAGGCCAGGGTAGCTGAAGCAAGATCTTTATCAATAACGGCATCAATACCGTGCATATGACCGTTTTCATCTTCAATGACAGGAATTCCGCCACCACCAACGGTAATTACGATATTGCCTTCACGGGCAAGACGTTCAACAATTTCCCAGTTCACAATATCGACCGGCTTGGGCGAAGCCACAACACGGCGCCAGCCACGTCCACGGGGATCTTCCTGGAATACCCAGCCATATTCTGCAATATGTTTATCAGCTTGTTCTTTTGTGTAATACGGGCCCACCGGTTTGGTCGGATTCTGAAAAGCCGGATCATTTTTATCGACAATCACCCGTGTGACAAGTGAAAGAATATTTTTCTTAATGTCGTATTTCCTGAGAACATTCTGTAACTGCTGTTCAATCAGATATGCGATTGAACCCTGAGTTTCGCTGACACAAAAATGCATGGGCTGTGCAAGAATACCATGTTTTTCCTCACCTCCATCATGTTGTAACATGACATTTCCGACCTGTGGTCCGTTCCCATGTCCAATTACAATATCAAATCCCTGTCGAATCAAATCCACCAGATTTTCACAGGTAGCTGTAACATTGGCAACCTGCTCTTCATAGGTTCCCTTCTGATCTCCACGTAATAATGCATTGCCCCCAAAGGCTACCACTGCAAGTTTATTCATAACAATGACTAAATTGGTTAATTTTGCAAATCTAATAATTCTTTTCAAATTAAGATATACTTCATGTCTGGACACCTCCCCACCCACTTTTATATTACCACATTGGGCTGTAAGTTGAATTTCGCCGAATCATCGGCTCTGGTAAAAGCTTTCACCGATGCCGGGATGCTACAAACACGTCAGGTTGCCGAAGCTGATTGGATAATTGTGCACAGTTGCGCTG
Organism: uncultured Bacteroidaceae bacterium; assembly: GCA_964429475.1. Taxonomy (GTDB): domain Bacteria; phylum Bacteroidota; class Bacteroidia; order Bacteroidales; family DTU049; genus GWF2-43-63. The sequence goes on from CAYSCE010000137.1 coordinate 1,711, forward strand.
TTACAGGCGTCGCCGAAAAGAAAACACGACAAACCCTGTCGAAACTCATGAAATCAGCTCCTGATGCTGCCATCGCCGTGACCGGATGTATGGCCGATGTCAACAGAGCAAGCCTTCAGGACCTTCTTGCCGGCCGCAAGCATCTGATTGTTCATCATGCACAAAAAATGAAACTGGCGGATATTGTAACCGGTAACATAGTATCAAATGATGTTATAAATTCATTTTCAGGAGCCTATAGTCTGGAACAACGTACACGAAGCTTTCTTAAGATTCAGGACGGTTGCGACTACTTCTGTACCTACTGTACCGTTCCCTATGCGCGCGGACGTAGTGTAAGCAATACTATATCCGGCGTTCTGAGCGATATTGAAGAAATAGCTTCAAAAGGTTTCCGCGAAATAATACTAACCGGAGTTAATATCGGGACCTTCGGACTTAATAACAATGAAAGTTTTTTTAGTCTGCTTAAAGCCATTGACCAGCAATGTACCGGCATCAGAATACGGCTGGGCAGTACCGAGCCGGAACTCATGTCGGTTGATATTATTGACCTTGTGGCTTCCTCAAAAGTGCTGATGCCTCATTTTCATCTTCCGCTGCAAAGCGGTTGCGATGCCACCCTTGAACGAATGCACCGCCGGTACAATACAGACCTTTTTCGCCAGCGCGTTGAAACCATTAAGCAAAAAATTCCCTTTGCCTGTATAGCTGTTGATGTCATAACAGGATTTCCGGGCGAAACAGACGAAGAGTTTCAACAGACATTCAATTTTATCAGCTCACTGCCCTTAAGTTATCTGCATGTTTTTCCCTACAGTGATCGCCCTATGGCCAAAGCCAGTAAATTTCCCGATCATATACAGCCACATGTAATCCGACAGCGGGTAAACCAATTGCTTGAGCTCGGAAAAATGAAGCAAGCAGCATTTTTTGCAGAAAACGTTGGCACAGTACGCCCTATGCTGGCCGAAGGCACCCGGAAAAACAATTTTCGCTTCGGCTTCACCGACAACTATATTAAATGTGCAATTCCGGAATCATCGGTCCGGGAAAATAAAATACTTCCTGTCCTGATCGAAAAACAAGCTCCGGATGATGACTTTATGCTTGTCCGAATAAACGGCTGATATCATACTTGCCTGCGGTCTTCCATTCTCGATTCAGTGACTTAATATAATCGGCTTCGGATTTAGTCTGCATGAATTTTCTGTAAAAGTCTTCCCTGTTTACATATCGTCCCCATGCAAACTGGTTTTTCAACAGCATTTTCCATGATTCCATACTGCGTTTTTTCACCCCGGAAATCCGGTCAACCCATTCCGAGTATTCGTGCAGATATTTTGTAGAGACTCCTCTCATTTGCTTCCTTACATAGTGATTCAGACCTGCGTGCAATTTATCAGCCTGCCTGACATCGAAGCGATTGTTCTTCAAATCCGGTCTGAATAAGGTGAAACCGATTTTAACTGCCTTTGAATATTCTGTTAGTTGCCTTTTCCACGGTGCAATAACAATGGCATTGCCGGATAGCTTTTCATATAATTCCGATGGGAAATGGGACGCTTTTAAATCACCGACACTTAAAACTGTTAACTCCGAATTCTCTCGATAATCGCCCACAGCAAGGATATTTGTTTTATAATCATATTTATCACATTTGTCCTGAACAGATTTTAACCCTTTTCTGCTGAAAGGGACCACTCCTGGATTTAAATCCGTTATTCCATCATATTTTTTTGATACCGCAACCATGGCATTCAGAATTTTATGGCGCCATTCAAATGCGGTAGAGACTGAGATTCCGATAATCCGCGACATCTGATTTAAAGTCCGGTATCCCCGGCACATTTCATCGAAAAAACGATAAAACTTTTCAACATTTTTGATGGCATGAACAGGAGTACCCGTTGTTTCGGAAAAGGAACGGTGACATGTATTGCATAAATACCTTTCTTTTCCAGAGGGACTCTTGCCATTTCTGCTTATTTTTTTTGATGAACAAGCTGGGCAAATTACATTAGGAAGAGCGGGTTTTTCGGGGGGGGCAAAATGAGATTTATAGGCAAACTTCAGACTGTTAATAAGCTGTTTTTGTGCTTTTTGAGGAAGATTGCTGAATTCGTTTAGTGAAAACATTTTTATGCAAAAGTGTGATTTTAATTTCACATTTTCAACTAAAATAAATAGTTTAACAAATGCTTTTCACCTCCCTGCTACCACCTTTTCCCAATTATTTCCATCGTATTTCCTTTGATATTTGTGAATATAACAAATAATTACATATATTTGTTCCATAACAATTCATGAATGAAACAGTCAATATTTAGCTTCATCCTGATTTTATGTACTTTACCCGCACTAACGCAATCAGCTAAAGATGAAGTGTTTAGAACAAAGGCAACCGAGTATTCCTCTGCTTATCCCAATGCAACTGCGGTTTACCTCAACAATCAAATCAGTATTGTTTTCGGCGATGCCAGCGGAAAAAGCAATGCTGAAGGAGAAAACGGCATTTCGCAGGTAAAGGAAAAACATGAATCGGAAATACTGAGCCTGCGCGGAAATGTAACATCATTTTCAGAGAACGTTTTTACAAATACCCTCATTTCCGTTAGTGGATTCTCACTCAGTGGGGGCAGGTATTACGAAAGTAAAGACTATAATTATTTTGGCGCCGGAATTTTTTATAATGATTCGAAAATGAGAGTGTATTCTTTTATGCTCAATCATTTTGCTGAAAAAGTCAAATTTGATTATACCGTAAAATTCAATGATATCAAATATTTTACAAGCGTTTATTTCACTCAGACTTATCCTGTTATTGATGAAACCATCACCATCGAAATTCCTTCATGGATAGATATAGAGCTGGTGGAAATGAACTTCGATGGTTACGATATCTCAAAAAGTGTTAAAACCGGTTTAAATGGCGAGACCATTTATACCTACACAACCCATAATCTGCCGCCCGTGGCTAACGATGACAACGCGCCACAAGCTGCTGCTGTTTATCCGCATATTTATTTTGTTCCGAAATCTTATACCGATAAAAATACAAAGGTGGATCTGCTGGGAAACTTAAACAGTTTGTATGCCTGGTACCGCAAATTGGTATTGTCAGTTGAAAATGATCGTGATGTGGTTTCGAAACTGGTGCAGGAACTCATTGCTGATAAAGAAACCAGTCAGGAAAAAATTCGCACATTGTTTTACTGGGTACAGGACAATATCAGGTATATCGCTTATGAAAACGGCATTATGGGCTTTAAACCCGAAGCTGCGCAAACTGTGTTGCAAAACCGATATGGCGATTGTAAAGGACAGGCTAATCTGCTCCGCGAAATGCTGCTGGCTGCCGGGTTCGACGCCCGCCTTGTATGGCTTGGAACAAAAGGAATTCCGTATACGTACGAAAAACCCAGTCTGCTCGTCGATAATCATATGATTTGTTGTGTCATTTATAATAATGAAAGAATCTTTCTGGATCCCACCGAATCCAATATTGCCATGAATGACTATGCCGACAGAATTCAGGGACGACAGGTGTTGATTGAAAATGGCGATGAATATATCCTTGACAGTATTGTGACTTTCTCCTGCGAGCGAAACCTTGAAACAACCGAGTTGACGCTGAAACTTGATCCGGCGACCAATGTTCTAAACGGCAATCAAAAACTTGTCATCAACGGAGAATCGAAAACCGGATTTCTGTCTTCGTACGAAGAGCTCCGTACCGATGACAAGGAAGAAGCCTTGAATGCCTATTTACGAAATGGAAATAAAAACGTCAGTGTGTCGGATGTAATCATGAGTGATCTGAACAAACGCGAGCAGCCGATAGAAATTTCTTCCGGTATCTCGTTCCGAAATCAGGTCACAGCTTTTGAAGATGAATTATATGTTTCGTTGGAAAACGACTATGCAATGAGTGCACTGAAATTCGACTCTACCCGAAAAAGCGATTACATTTTCAATCATAAATACAATCTCCAGTCAAATATTGTATTCGAAATTCCTGAAGGATACACGGTTGATTATCTGCCCGATGATTTTAATGTCGATATCGATGAATTCCATTTCAACTTTAAAATGCGGCAGGCTGAAAATAAAATTATCTATTCAAAAGACATTCATTTCTCATCAACCTGGCTGCGAATGAGCTTTTTCAATCAGTGGAACAAAGCCATTACGGCACTCAATAAATACTATAAAGAACAAATCGTACTCAAAAAAATATAAAGATGAATAAGTGTTTTCTGATATGTGCGGCAACGGTATTACTTGCATTTTTCAACACGCAGGCCCAGTATGTCCGCAGAGGTGACCCGGTAAAAGCGCTCGAAGAATTTATGAAAATCACCAACGATGATGATTTAAAAACTCCGACACCCGAAAAATGGAAGAACGAATCGGCGGTAATTGTGTCGCAGGATTTTGCATATTATGCTGAAAGCAGTAAAATGATTCTGTCTTCGGATATGACTTTCCGCCAGCGTTTTCGGCTGCAGGACAAAGCGGCTGTCAGCCGGTTTTCGGAAGTCATTTTTTATGATATGCCCGAAGACGATCGCATTTTATTCGGTATCAGAGTCATTAAACCGGATGGAAAAGAAATTGATTTAAATATGGCCGACGCTGTCGAAATCAGCGTAATGGATGTTCATGATGAATCTGTTTTTATTGACCCGCTGGAAATAGGTGTTTCTTCGGAAAAAAATTATCGCAAAATGGCGGTGCCGCAGCTCGAAATTGGCGATGAAATTGAGTTTTTTGGATTACACTACATGAAGACTAGTTACCAAATGACCATCGCAGCTCCGTTCGATAATTTGTATCTGAATCATAACTATTATCCGATTCTGAAACAGCGGTATGAATTCAATATGAATAAAAACTGCTCATACAGAATATTGACGTTGAACGGCTGTCCATCACTGAATCAAGAAGGTCCCGGATCCGATATTGACCGAAAAACAAATCCGGAATATTTGAGGTTTTCTGTTATCGACTCCAACCGCGAAAAATTCAGCGATGAGCGATTTTTATTGTATGGACAATCTTATCCGCAAATAAAATTCCATGTAACTACGAGACCTACCTATTCAAAATACTGGCTCTCGGAAAGCGACTTTAATAATTACCCTTCGGAGGTGGATAAAAAAATTCAACCAAATGATTTACTTGAGATATTCAGAACCTTCGACCGTCCGATTCATGACTATGCTTCAAAGTATTCGGCCTTAGCTTTAAATGAGTATTTCGATAAAGATATGCTGCCTGAAAACAAAGCCGGGATGGTGTATTATTACATTCGTGGTAATTATAATTATTCCAATTTCTACGATGCCCATGTTATCTCTGCTGCAATGATGCAAAATAAAATTGATCATCGGATTGTTGCCGTTATCCCCCGCAGTGCAGGAACTCTGGCCGATATTGTTTCGGATGATGAAATTATTTTTTGCGTTGAGGTTGGGGCCGATACTGATCATCCTGTCTATTTTTTTTCACGGAATTATTATAACAATGTATCCGAGTATCACTACCTGGTCGATGGAGCCGAGGCCTATGCCTATTTTCCGAAAAAAACAGCTTCCTACAAACTGAAACAAAAAAACAGACCACCCTATCAGATTGTAATGCCTGTGCGCGAATCCGCCGATAATGATTATCATACCATTCTTCGCGCTTCGTTCGATTTTGAAAAAGAATGCCTCAATGCCGATGCACGCGTGTATGCAACAGGTTACCGGAAACAGGTTATTGTTGAAGAGGTTTTAACCAACGATGAAATTCAAAAAGAATATTATGCTCTTTTCTCCAAATCGAAAAAGCCCGAGCCGGATTTAAAAAATCAGGAACGCGAAACCTTGAAAAAAGAGGAAGATGCGAAAACCAGACATGATGCTGTTCTTGAATTACTCAAAAGAGATTACGAAATTGGTGAACTCAAAAGTGTGGAAATGATCAATACAGGATGTTTCAAAAATACGGAACTGTCCTACAAACAAACTTTTACCATTAATCATGTTTTTACCAAAGCCGGCCGCAATATAATTCTGGATCTTGGCAAACTGGCCGGTTCGCAGATTGAACTCGAAGAAAAAGATCTCAAACGCGAACACGATGTCTATTATGCCTATAAAGCAATGAACTCCTACGAGATTTATGTGACCATCCCCGATGGTTACTCGGTCGAAAATCTGAACGAATTTAATATCAACATCAAT
>CAYSCE010000138.1:0-7928 GCA_964429475.1 uncultured Bacteroidaceae bacterium
TCGGATATCTGGTAGCGGTATCATTGTTTTATATCATCAGCGATCCGATACTGCAGTATATTGCAGAAACAAACGATGTGTACAAATCGCTGTACGAAGTGTCGCGCATACCTCGCATGATTGTCGCTGCCATGCTGTTGCTGCTCATGTTGCTGGCTTTTCGTCTGTATAAAAATCTGCAGATGCTGCGCGAAAAAACCGAACAGGGAATGCGCCTGCAGTCTATGTTGCAGGAAAGCGAACTCAATGCATTGCGCTGGCAGATCAATCCGCATTTTTTATTCAACAGTCTCAATTCGGTGAGCTCGCTTACCATCGGAAATCCGCAGCAGGCGCGCGAAATGATTATTAAACTCAGCGAATTGCTTCGATATTCTTTGCGTAAAAACGATGAACAGTTTTCGACTCTTGAACAGGAAATCAATCATATCCGCCTGTATACCGATATCGAAAAAGTACGTTTCGGCGACCGCCTGAATGTGGCTATTGATGCGCCTGAACAATGTCTCAGCATGAAGATGCCTTTTCTGATTCTGCAGCCGCTCATCGAAAACGCAGTGAAACATGGCGTGTACAGCACCGAGCAACAAAGCACCATTCAGGTACATTGCGAATGTAGTTTGCCGTTTCTTGTGATACAAATTGAAAACAGTTATGATCCTGAAGGCCGCACCAGAACAGGAACCGGCACAGGTCTCAGCAATACCGCCGGACGCATCCGTCTGATGTATAATGATGATTCATTGTTCCGGACTTCTGATTCAGGCAATACTTTCAGAGTGATTTTAAAAATTCCGCAGTTATGAAACTCAGCGTAATTATTATTGATGATGAAAAACCGGCACGCGATATTATTGCCTCCTATGCCGCACAGCGTGCCGATCTCGAGATAACCGGTTTTTGTCAGAATGGTTTCGAAGCCATTAAAATGATTAATGAAACAAAACCCGATCTGATTTTTCTCGACATACAAATGCCCAAGGTCGACGGCTTCGAATTGCTTGAAGTTCTTGAGTATAAACCAGCCGTTATTTTTTGCACAGCCTATGATCATTTTGCAGTAAAAGCATTTGAAAAAAGCGCAGTGGATTATCTTTTAAAACCGTTTAGCGAAGCGCGTTTCAACGAGGCAGTCGATAAGCTTGTTTTGCAGAAAAAGCAAAGTGGTGCCATTCACGAAAAAGTAATTTCCGAAACGGAAACTCTGCGCGAAGAAGCCGGGGAAAAACTGTTGCGCGTGATTGCCCGTTTGGGCAGCAATCTGCATGTCATTCAGGTGAGCGACATTCGTTTTATTGAGTCGCAGGACGATTATGTGCTGGTGCATTGCAGCAAAGGCGACTTTCTGAAAGAGAAGACCATGAGCTATTTTGAGAAGAATCTGCCTGAAGAATTTCTACGCATTCACCGCTGTTACATTGTCAATATTCAATGCATCGATAAGGTTGAATTGTATGAGAAAGACACGCATCTGGTGACATTGAAAACAGGCGAGAAACTGCGTGCCAGCCGCGAAGGCTATAAGAAGCTGCGCGCGATGCTGTAGATTATTTATTGTACAGTTTCATTTCAACCCTTCGGTTTGGCGCATAAACAGTGTCGTCGAACACAATGCCGCGGTACGAAACGATTACAAACGCACCCAGATTAAAATGCGTATTGATGTCATGTACCAGTGCCTGCATGTCTTTCAGACTCCCGTTTCCGGTAAAGTATGTATACCCGTTTTGTTTTTTAAATGACGATATTTTGTAACGGTTGTAGGTACGCCATTCGAAATATGCTTCCTGATTTTCCTTTTGTACAAATCCAATCTGTACGTGGAAAGTAAGATTCGGAATCTCGCGGTCAGTGCTGGTTTTGCCGGGTGTACCTGCAATGCGTGAAGCAGGAATTCCAGCAGCTGCAAAGTAATTCACAACGGCATTCAACCGATCGCTTACAAGTTGCGTATTTATTTTTTCAGTACCGCGGATATCGGCAAACGAAGTTACAGACAGATTCAGATATTCGTACTTTTTCATCAGTCCGATCAGACTATCCATAACCATTTTGTATTCAGGTGCAATATTGCTTGAGCCTGTTTCGAAAAACGCATATAGCAGATTCGGATCGGCATTGTACACAAAGGGTTTTGTGGTGTCGGCAGGAACAGGAATAACGGGCTTTTCGAGACTGAAACTAAAAATATCATTGCCTCCTTTTGAGTCAGGGTAACGGTTCGAAACAAAATATCCTTCCCAGGGTGCCTGGCTGTAGATCAGCGAAAAATCGTTTCCGATGCTGTTGACCGGCGCTTTCATATTCGCAGGCTTGCCCCACGATCCGCTGCTGATGCGCGAAACAAATATATCCATGTTGCCATAACCGGGATGTCCGTCCGATGAAAAATACAGCAATGAATCGTGTGAAGTAACATAGGGAAACATTTCGTCGCCGGCTGTATTGATGTTGCTGCCTGCATTGACAGCCGCTCCCCATGCGGTTCCATCGAAATCGCTGTAATAAATATCGGTACCGCCCATTCCGCCGGGCATATCCGAAACAAAGTACATACGTTTACCATTGTCCGACAGACAAGGATGCGAAAGTATGTATCCGGTGGGCGCTCCTGCAGGCGAAAAAAGTTTCTGATCAACATAAATCACCGATGGACTCAGTTCTTCGCCGGTGGGGGTGATTTTTATTTTTTTCGATAACAATACTTCTTTTCCATAGGCCGGAACATAAGCTGTAAAGCTGCTTGAATCGGTGACAGGAAATTTCTTGATTTGAATTTTTCCTTGTTTATAACTGAAAATGTTGAATATCTGTGGATCCTTGTAGTTGCTGACAGCACCGGCTGTGCTCAGTAAATAACGGCTGTTGCTGCTGAAATGCAATACATCGTTTATCATCCACGGAAACATTTCATCGTTATCGGTATTCACGGCTGCAACTTTTCCTACGGAATACTTTGAAGTTCTGTTGTTCCATTGCGGTATACTGTCGCATGAAAGAATACGCTGGTTGCTTCTGAAATCCTCTGGTGCTGCCGTTTTATACAGAGTGTATTGTTCTTTGGCTTTGGCATATTTTCCATTGATGCGCAATACTTCACCATAGTAGAAGTGCTGAATATTTTCTTTTTTCGGATGCAGCATCACGCGTTCATACACCGACTCGGCTTTTACAAAATCATGTATCATGATATAGCAATAGGCCAGATTGGTCAGATCGGAGTATTCCGGATTGTTTCCGGTTGTTGCTTTATCGAACAATGTTGCTGCCTCAGCATAACATCCTTTATTCATAAGTTCAGTCGCATTGGCCGACTGTGCCGATAAGTTGGCTGATATGGCTGCAATCAGAATTGAGAAGAATAATATTCGCATCATAGGGTAGGGAAAATCTTAGTTGAAAAGAGGCGTGCTTTTACAGTTCTGCCGCATGGCGCCTTGTTTGTAAATACGATAGGTGAGATTGATTTCGTGACTTCCGTTCGAATAATTTTTAATATCACTTTGTGTAAGATCGTAGGAATAGCCAATGCAGAAATCGTCAAAGTCAAGTCCGACCATCATTACAATGGCATCTTTCATACGATACGAGCCGCCCAGCCAGAATTTGTTTTTATATCCGAAGCGTCCGTTGAAATCCATTTGTACAGGAGTGGTTTCCTGAAACTGCAGTAAAAATGAGGGTTCGAAAACGAAGTCTTCATTGAGATTAAACAAATATCCTGCGTTAGCATAATAGGTTCTTTCAACCGGATTTTTAAGTACAAACAATTCACTTACTTCGGCATTCACCAACGGACAAACGGTTTCGGTGCAGGGACGTCTCGGTAATTGTTATTCATTTGCCGATTCCGTTTTCACCATCGATGTGCGCCCGACCATTACCTGGACTTATTCCGACAGTGTCATCTGTGCCAACGAAGCCATTAATTTCGAAGCCGATGGTGACTCCATATATCAGTATTTTATCGATGGTACTCCGGTAACTCCGCTCCAGCACGATTCATTGTATCTTGCATCTGGCCTTACCAATGGTCAGGTTATTTATGTCACTGGCACCAATCTGGCCTGCACGCCATCTCCGCTTTCGGTGGTGGTTCATCAGGTTCCGCTGGTTCCTGTTTCATGCTCCGAGCCTGATACGGCCATCTGTCAGGGAAACAATATTTCTTTTACGGCAACAGGTTCCGAAACCTATGGATTTTATATCAACGGCTCCGCTACCGGTCCTTATTCAACAGTAAATGTTTTTTCGTCCACATCGCTGAACAATGGCGACACCATTAGTGTTCAGGCTGTATCATCCGATGGATGTCATTCATTTTCAGCCGATACATTTATTGTGGAGGTGGCTCCGAATCCCGTTGTATCAATGTCGCAAACCGATGCCGATCTGACCATATGCGCCGGAGACACTGTCTCCTTCAGTGCTTCGGGAGCATCGACCTACGAATTTTTTGTAACAGGTGCTTCGCAGGGCGCTCCATCAGCGGTTTCTACACTTACACTCAGCAGTCTCTCCAATGGAAATATTGTTACAGTGCAGGGTACAACCGGTTACTGTACATCCACTTCTTCCGATGTATATCTGTTTACAGTTAATCCAATTCCGAATATCACTTTTAACCCGGTTTCAGGAACATCGGTCTGCACGGGCGATACCATTCGTTTACTCGCCGGTGGTGCCTCTTCGTATCAGTTCTTTGTCGATGGTCTGCCCTGGGGCCTTCTGTCCGGAAATTCACTCTTTGCCTGCGATACTCTGTCAACCGGCAATGTGGTTTCGGTTGAAGGTACATTGGTTGGCTGTACAGGAATTGCTGCAACTACGTATACAGTTACTGTCAACGATTATCCGGTCCTTTCGTTTATCAATGATATTCCTTCGGGATCTATCTGCTATGGCGATACTGTGACATTTGAAGGCAACGGAGCACAGAATTACACTTTCTATCTCGAAGGCGTCCCTGTTTCGGCTGACACTGTTTTTATTTCTTCTGATCTGCAAAACGGACAGGAAGTTACTTTGTACGGATACAACGGTGTATGCGGCCTGTGGGCCGATACAACCATGACGGTCAATGTGAATTATGTTGACGTTGCTTTGTCATCCGATATGCCCTCAACTGCTTTGTGTGCGGGTTCCGGTGTGCAGTTTACTGCTTCGGGTGCCGACTTGTATGAGTTCTTTGTGGATGGTGTTTCGCAGGGCAGCCCTTCGGCAACCAATGTATTTACACCTGCCGCAATCAATGATGGACAAGTGGTCTCGGTCGTCGGAACATCCAATGCTTCGGGCTGTGCGCAAACGGCTTTCAATGATATTTATGTACACATTATTGATCTGGCTGTTATTACAGCTTCGCCGGATGATGTTTTCTGCGAAGGCGATTCAGTGCTGCTTACCAGCAGTGTCAATGAAAATAATCATTGGTTCTTCGAAGGAACGCCTGTTGCCGCTGTCACCGATTCTACCATCTGGGCGTACGAAGGTGGTAATTATTATTCGGTTGTATCGGCAGGAAGCACCGGCAAAGTCTGGTCCTGCGGCGAAAACAGCCTGGGTCAGTTTGGCGATGGAACGACGTTTAATAATATTGAAATGCAGCCGGCCTCTTTAACAACACATGCTGTGGAGGTGGCTTGTGGCGAGGAATTCACACTGGTTCTTAACGACGACGGCACTGTGAAAGCGTGGGGCCGCAACGAATTCGGCGCTCTTGGAAATGGAAATTATACCGATTCAAATCTGCCTGTTTCTGTCGGAAGCCTGACAGGCATTCAGAAAATCGCAGCAGGAAATCGTTTCGCACTGGCGTTGAAAAACGATGGAACACTGGTTTCATGGGGCGAAAACACCTATGGTCAGTTGGGTTATGGAAATAATTCAACCAGCAATTTCCCGTTTGCAGTGCTGAATCTCGATAGTATTGCTGATATTGCTGCAGGCGAAAATCATGCACTGGCACTCACACAAAACGGTCATGTCTGGGCCTGGGGACGCAATCAGGCTGCGCAACTCGGCGATAGTTCACAAACAAACCGCAATATTCCGGTATTGGTAAAACAGCTCGACGATGTGGTGGCCATTGCTGCCGGAGCCAATCACAGTATGGCCTTAAAATCCGATGGTTCCTTGTGGGTCTGGGGTTCCAATGCCAACGGACAACTCGGAACCGGCTCCGTTATTTCGGAATGGATTCCGGTGAAAGTAAATCTGTATAACGGCATTGTCAGCTTCGACGGCGGTGCGGCTCACTCACTGGCCTGCGATACCATGGGTATTCTGTATGCCTGGGGCGATAATACGTTTGGTCAGCTGGGCGTTGCTTCTGTGTCGGGTTCATTATTCCCGATAGTCTCCGATATCAGTGGTGGTGTGGTGGAAGTGAAAGCTGGAATATTCTCTTCGTATGCTTTGCGTGCCGACAGTAACCTCGTCAGCTGGGGGCAGAATCAGGCCGGACAGCTTGGATACAGCGGTGCAGCCAGTGTTTTCACGCCTCTGGTGATTGACCAGACATTTGGTGTTGGTTCATTCGACGCAGGCGACCGTCATCTGGCCGTAATTCCGGTATACGATCAATCCTGCTCTGCATCCGGTATTACACTTACCATGGATACTGTTCCTGCCATTGATCTTGTTTTAAACGGACTTAATTTATCAACTACCACCAGCGGTGTTTCGTATCAGTGGTACTACAATGGCAGCGCGATTCCGGGTGCTACCGGTACATCGGTGACCATTGCCGCCATCGGAACCTATTATGTGGTGGTTACTTTTGCCAATGGTTGTTCCGGCTTCTCCGAAGAATATCAGTATGGCACCGGCTTCGATGAATCCGGCATGGCGCATATGCTGCTGTATCCGAATCCTTCGGATGGTGAATTCACAGTGATGCTTTCTGCAAATGCTGTAGCTCAGTCGTGGCGCATGATTAACGCCGTAGGCCAGGTGGTTGCTTCGCAAAATGTGAACGGTTTACAAGTGTTCGATGTTCGCGGAATCCAGCCCGCACCGGGCGTTTACAGCATTCAGGTGCTTTGTACCGATGGCGCTGTAATCTCAACCAAATTCACTGTGACGGAATAGATTATTGGGCGCGCATAATGCTGATGGAAGTTCATTCATCAACTCAGGTGAAACGCTCGCCCAATAATAGTTATAAAGTTTGAAAAGTTATAAAGTTACAAAGGCGACGTTTGGATTTCTGTGGTATTACTATCAGAAAAGAGTAAACATTGAACGTTGTGCATTGCGCCGCCTTTATAAACTTTACAAACTTTATAACTTTCAACCCGCGAAGCGCCGTGCGTTGAGCTCTGAGCGTTGTGCTTTGAGCGTTGTGCGCTACTCCACCACAAACGTCTTCGTTACATCATTCTGAAAACAGTGCAGTCTGATGTAATACGTTCCGGGAGCCAGTCCGTCGAGTTGCAGATCGAAATGATTGGCGCCTTTCTGCGCATACTGACTCATATTGAAGATCAGCGCGCCACCTGAAGTGAAAATGTACACGTCGGTTGCAGCCTGATCCATGGCGGTAAACTCAACGGCAAAATGTCCCGAATTCGGATTGGGAAATAAGTTGATATTGGTAAAATATTCATCGGCAACAACCGGCGGAATAACGGGCTCTTCCTGCGGCAGTACGGCACTGTCCTGTGGAATGAGTTCCGGTTCCGGCTCCGGTTCTTTGGCCGGTTCGGGCTCTTCAACGACAGGATCATTTTTACAGGGACTTCCCGAAATATATTCGATCAGATAAATATCGGCCGGAATGGTGTCGGGCTTGTTATTCCATGTATTGCGCCATTTTCGTGCATCCACATCTCCTTCTGCCGTTTTGAAAACGCCGTTTTCTTTTCCGTCCATATCTTCAATGCGCAGATTGTAATTGGGATAATAGCCATACGATTCATGAAGAA
>CAYSCE010000139.1:0-7885 GCA_964429475.1 uncultured Bacteroidaceae bacterium
GCACGGGCCATAGGTTTTCTCCTTGAGGGATGGGGTTCAGTTCAGTGGACCGGGGCTGCTGTAGTGCAAGACCACAGGCAGCAGGCAGGCTTTGATACCGCCTGTGCCATCGGGTGCCAGTTCATCGAATTTGGGTGGGCCGATCTCGGCGTACTCAATGACGCCAGCCAGCGTCCGGTCGGCTTCGATCAGTGTGGACAGCTCCATCAGAAGGCCATCCATGCGGGCATCTGCGCCATGGGCTCTGTTGAAGGAGTTTCTTCCTTCATGATCTGTTCAATATCATTGCTTTTTAATTCACCAAAAACATCGAAATGCTTAAGCAATACTTCAAACCGCTGAGAAAACACTTCGATTTCGGCATCGGAGCCAATAATTTTCAGCATATCGCCCCGTGCAACAATCTTTAGTTTGGGAAAATAACTTCTGATCATATTGAGATGGGCATCGCCCACACCATATAAAGCCATATGGTCCACCATCTGAAGATCAAAAACGCGTTCTGTCATTGCCATACATTCGCTGATTTTGGGTACAATAAAAAATTGTAATTTTGGGACAAAAATACAGCTTTTGAGTCAAAAAACCATCACCATAACGAGCGACTTCGGAATAAAGGATTTTTATTCGGCGGTTGTCACCGGCAGACTTCTTTCGCTGAAGTCTGACCTGCGTATAGTGCCGGTTACACATCAGATTCAGCCTTATAATATTTACGAAGCGTCGGTGATAGTACGCAATACCTGGAACAGTTTTCCGGACGGGACCGTGCATCTGGTGCTGGTAAACAGTACATCGGATCATCATGTAATACAGGTGGCCATTCAATACAAAAATCATTATTTTATTGGTCCTGACAGTGGCATTTTTGGACTTATCTTCGAAGAAAGACCTGAAAAAATTATTGCGCTGGGCGATTCCAGCGATTATGAAAGCACATTCCCCGAACTTGAATTGTGTACCAGTGCTGCCGTAAAACTTGCCGAAGGCGCAGCCATTGATACACTGGGGACTTCCATCTCAGCTTTGCTCGATACGGTTCCGTTTAAGCCTACCATTGAAAAAAATGCCATTAAGGGTATGGTTATATATATGGACAACTATCATAATGTGATTACCAATATTACCAAAAAGATGTTCGATAAAATGAATACCTCAAATAAATACACCATTCGTTTTGGAAAATACTTTACGCAAAAAATTTCCCCTACCTATAATTACGCCCCGGAAGGTGAGCTGGTTGCCGTTTTTGGAAGCACCGGCCTGCTTGAAATTGCCTTATATAAAAGCTCGGCAAAAAGTCTGCTCGGCATTCGTGTGAACGATGTGGTGAGGATTGAGTTTGAGTGAGTTGTCAGAAGGCAGTAATCAGTAGTCAGTTGTCAGTTGTCATTAGTCAGTAGTCAGTTGTCAGTTGTCAGTAGTCAGTCCGCCGCGGCGGATCAGTAGTCAGTTAGGCGACAGGCGTCAGGCATCAGGCGTTAGGCTTTGTGCGTTGTGCGCTAGACATCAGGCGACAGGCATCAGGCGTCAGGCATCAGGCGACAGGCGTCAGGCGTTGAGTTCTGCGCGTTGTGCGATATGCATGCCGCCTGCCGCACGCCTCATGCCGCATGCGTTATGCTTTGTGCGTTGCGCGTTGAGCCCTATGCCGAATCTCATATTCTCTCGTGCGTGCAGCGCCAGATTTCCACATTTCCATATCAATGAATTTTCGCATTTTTATAAGGTGTCGTTAACAATATTCGATTAACTTTGCACCGCTAAAAATTTTCCGAATGTTTGCACTCATCAAAAAGGAGATCAGTTCCTTTCTACATTCGCTGATTGGCTACATTGTCATCTGCGTTTTTCTGGCAGCCAACGGTCTTATCCTGTGGATGCTGCCGAACAGTTTCAATATTCTTGATTATGGCTATGCGACCCTCGACGGGTTGTTTATTCTGGCGCCATTTGTATTTTTATTTCTGTTGCCCGCCATCAGTATGCGCAGTTTTGCTGAAGAAATAAATACCGGCACCATTGAATTGCTGATGACAAAGCCCATTACCGAAATGCAGATCATCTTTGCCAAATACATCTCCGGCATTGTGATTCTTATTTTCTCATTGCTGCCAACACTGGTGTATTTTTACACCATTTATCACCTTTCCGATCCGGTTGGAAAACTCGACTTTGGCGGCATTTACGGCTCCTACATTGGCCTTCTGCTGCTCGGTTGCTCATTTCTGGCGATCGGGATTTTCGCTTCTTCCATTTCAAAAAATCAGATCATTTCATTCGTTGTCGCATTGTTTCTGACAGCGTTTATGTATCTGGGATTTGAATTTATTTTTTCGCTGGGCATTTTCAAAAGCAACGAATTGCTGATTAAATCAATTGGAATCAGTGAACATTATACTTCGATGAGCCGCGGCGTGATTGACTCGCGCGATCTTCTTTATTTTCTCAGCCTTATTGCACTGTTTCTGATGCTGACCCGGCTGGCACTTGAAAAACGTAAATGGTAACAGACATGGCAAAAAATCAAAACCATCATAGCAACAGAAAGCGCAGCCTGACAAAGTTTTTTATAGGTTTTGCTGTTCTTATTCTCATCAATGTTCTGGGCACACTTACTTTTTTCCGCCTTGATCTGACGATGGAAAAGCGCTACACGCTTTCCGATCAGACCATTCAACTGGTAGAAGAGCTGGACGATATAGTGTATTTCAAAATTTATCTGGGGGGCGAACTCCCTGCTGAATATGCCCGTTTGAGAAATTCTATCCGTGAAACTCTGGAGGAATTTAAAGCATTCAACAACGCCAATATTCAGTTTGAATTTATTGATCCAAACGAAATCAAGGATAAAAAAACGCAGTTTGGCTATACAAATGAACTTGAAGAAAAAGGGCTGCGTAAAATAATTGACTTTGAGACCGATGGCAGCTCGAAAGAAGAAAAAGTAATCTGGCCGGGCGCTATTGTTACCTACAAAAGTAAAGAAGTTGTAATCAATTTTGTAAAATCGGAGCTAGGCAACAAAGACAACAGCGTGCTGGTAAACGAATCAATTGAAAGCCTGGAATATAACCTGATTGATGGCGTCAAACGTTTGTTTGACCGCAATAAGCCCATGATTGCATTTATTGAAGGTCATGGCGAATCCGAAGCCATTGAAGTGGAAGATATTGCGCTCAGTCTGGATGAATACTACACTGTCAAACGGGTAAAAATTGATCATAAGCTGAAAATACTGAAGCCTTTCAAAACCATTATTATTGCTGATC
This sequence comes from uncultured Bacteroidaceae bacterium, assembly GCA_964429475.1. GTDB lineage: Bacteria > Bacteroidota > Bacteroidia > Bacteroidales > DTU049 > GWF2-43-63. Next base: position 3,273 of record CAYSCE010000139.1, read on the forward strand.
CTGATTCAACCTTCGATGAAAAAGATAAATTCATTATCGATCAGTTTATCATGAATGGCGGAAGGGTGCTCTGGCTGGTCGACGGCACACAGGCAAACATGGATTCACTGGTGAATAAAAGCGAATCGTATGCGCTGGCCAATGATATCAACCTCGATGATATGCTGTTCAAATATGGCGTTCGCATAAATTACAATCTGGTACTCGATGGTGTTTGCGCACCACTGGCGGTTAAACGTGGTATGGAAAACGGACAGCCGCAGTGGACCATTTACGACAACTGGTACTATCATCCGGCTGTATCCAACCCCGATGGGCACCCGATTGTAAAAAATCTGAACTATATTTTTCTCAATTTTGCATCCAGTATTGATCTGGCGGGAAGTGATGATATTGCCAAAACTGTTCTGCTGACCACATCGGAATACAGCAAAATTCAAAACGATCCGGTTGTCAGTCTTCAGATTCTGCAGGATAAAATTGATCCGAAGCAGCCCCGAACTTATTTCAACAAATCTTTTATTCCGGTAGCGGTTCTGCTCGAAGGAAGCTTCAGCAGCGTTTTCGCCAACCGTATTCCTCCCGAAATTGCCGAAGATAAGGAAATAGGTTTTCGCGAAAAAAGTCCGCATAACCGCATGATTGTTATTTCGGATGGCGATGTGATCAATAATAAAGCGGTGCGAAGAAACGGACAACTGGTGCCCTATCCGCTCGGCAGAGATCCGTTTGTCAATATTACCTACGGAAACAAGGATTTCTTAATCAACTGCATCAATTACCTCACCGACGAAACGGATCTTTTATCCATCCGCGCCCGCGAATTCAAAATGCGCCTCCTGAATAAAACAAAGGTTGATGCCCAAAAATCCTATATCCAGTGGGTTAACGTGTTGATGCCGATTTTTATCACCATTGCGATTGGAATTATTCTCATGCTTTTGAGAAAATACAAAGAGAAGCTAAGCTCTTTGTTCAATAAACTTCTGCGACGCTAAATGAATTGTCTTTCTATCTCCTAAGCCTATATTTTCATGAAAAAGCTTGTAAAAAAATGGTACTTCTGGCTCATTATCTCAGTAATCGGGATATTTGCCATTCTTGCAGTGACGGTTTATTTTGTAAACCGAGTCAATCCTACACTGAATCCAGGCGAAAAAGACTTTGCTATTACCGATACGTCTGCGGTAACACGGATTTTCCTGGCCGACAAAAGAAACAACTCGGTGCTGCTTGTCAGAGGCGAAAACAATGTGTGGACCATGAATGAGAAGTACACGGTGCAGCCCGAAATGCTCGAAGAGCTGATGTACACGCTCATGTATGTTACCGTTCGCCAACCGGTTGCAAAATCAATGTACAACAACGCCATGAAACTGCTGGCCGGTTTTTCGACCAAAGTGGAAATTTACGCTACAGTTCATCTCGTCGATTTATTGGGAATAAAACTTTTTCCTTACGAAAAGTGTATCAGGACGTATTACGTAGGTACTGCCACACAAGATAATACGGGAACCTTTATGCTTATGGAAGGCGCCGAAATGCCCTACATTACACATATTCCGGGATTCAAAGGATATCTTGAACCGCGCTATTCGCCCCGCGAAGCCGATTGGCGCAGTCACGAAGTATTCAAATACAACATTAATAAAATTGCTCAGATTTCGGTGACCTACCCTCAGTTCCCCGACCGATCCTTTGTTTTGAGTAATCCTGATAATCTGAATTTTAAAATTAAAAATGAATCCGGAACTTTCCCGGTCATCGACACCCTTCGGGTCATCAATTATCTGAATTCATATGTCGATGTCCGCTTCGAGTCGTTTCTGAACGATTTGTCGAAAGCGAAAAAAGATTCAATAAAGCGTGAAACACCGTTTTGCATTATTTCGGTCACCGACAAGCAAAATAAAACCAACAGCATTTCGCTGATTCGTATAAAAATGCCTGAAGGCAGCACCAATATTAACGGTGACCCGATTGAATATGATCCCGAAAGGATGTTTGCCATTCTGAACGGGAAAGATTTTGTACAGGCTCAGTTTTTTGTTTTCGGACCACTGATGCGTTATGCCGACGAGTTCAGACCAAATGCCGGAAAACAACCTGTCGAAAAAACAAGTTTTCAGCCTTTTTTCTGAGAAAACACAAAAGAATATCCGACAAATTCCTTATTTTTGCACAAACAATAATTCAGAACTGCTATGAATTTCATTATTTCAAGCAACATCCTACTCAAAGGTCTGCAGAATATCAACGGATTGCTTTCGAGCAACAGCCTGGTTCCCATCATTGAAAACTTTCTGTTCACGGTTGAAGGCGATAAATTATTAATAACAGCAACGGATAACGAAACCCGTGCTATTGTTGAACTCAGCCCCGAAAAAATAAGCGGCAGCGGATCTGTGGCTATTCCTCCAAGAGTATTGCTGGAAACATTGAAAACTTTTCCCAATATCCCTGTCACTCTGAATGTTAATGACGAAACTTTTGCCGTTGAAATCAAAGCCGGCGAAGGTGTTTATAAACTGGCTGGTTACAATCCCGAAAATTTCCCAACCGTTGCATCCATCGAGCATTCGAAATCGATTTCGATGAACAGTGTGGTTCTGCAAAATGCAGTCAGCAGCACTTTCTTTGCCTGTGGTAACGACGAAATCAGACCCCAGCTGATGGGCGTATTTTTCGAAATCACTCCGGATTATACCAACTTTGTGGCTACCGATGCCCATAAACTGGTCCGTTTCCGTCGCAACGATATCAAATCGGACGAAGCTCATTCTTTTATTGTACATAAAAAACCACTCAACCTGCTTAAAAACCTGCTTACCGGTTTCGACTGCCAGGTAGATGTTGAGTTTAACAATACCAATGTTGCTTTCCATTTCGAAAACTACCAGGTGATCTGCCGCCTGCTTGATGGAAAATATCCGGCTTACGAAGGTGTCATTCCAAAAGACAACAATTATAAGCTGATTATCAATCGCAACGCCCTTATCAGTACCCTGAAACGTGTAGCTATTTTCGCCAATCAGGCTTCGCATCAGGTTCGTTTCGACATCAAAGGTCAGGAACTGCTCATTTCGGCTGAAGATATTGATTATTCAAACGAAGCCAAAGAGCGCCTCAACTGTATGTACGACGGTGCCGATATTGAAATTGGTTTCAATTCGAAATTTTTCCTCGAAACCCTTCAAACACTGGTGTGCGACAATGTAACCATCACGCTGTCGGCCCCAACCCGCGCTGCTCTGCTGATTCCCGAAGAAACCAATTCGGCAGAAGAAGACATTCTCATGCTTATTATGCCCATTATGCTGAATGCATAATCATAAATAATTTTCTGTAATGTCATCTCTTAACCGGAGATGACATTATTTTTAGGCACAGTTGTTATTAAAACCCACTCCCATGAAAAAAATATTGCTCTTCTCGGTATCGGTCATGTTTACCATTGTATTAATGGCACAACAGAACAAGTTGCAGAAAATGCTTGCTGCCGATACTATTCTGAATCAGGTATACACACATCTTCCGGCCGGCTGGCAAATGAGTGCCGATGACACCTGTATCATTATTTTCAGAACTGAAAAATACACCTATGTTGAGTCGGATTGTGGCAATTTAAAAGCCGACAGTCTGGAGAATTTGCCGAGAACCGAAACAGCTTTCATCCGTTTTTTGTATGAAGACAAATGGGATTCCGAAAGACTTTTCTGGACCCGCGAATCCAACGACAGTCTAAACATGCTTCTGGGTTATCTGCCACAACAAATGGGTGTTGCACATTTGCTCGACACCGCCAAAAGCACACGGTTCAATCGCGTATACACCGGCAAAACAAAAAGCGAAAAAGAAAAAGTGGCTGCTTTTAATAAGAGAAGACATGAACTCACTCGCCAGATCTCAAGTTTGCCAAATTACAATACAACCTTATACAGCCTCAGGCAAAGGCAGCAAACTGCCATGCAGCGGCCCGGCAATTGCGTATACCCACGCGATGTGTACAAGGAAATGCTCGGTGTAAACATTGTATTGATGGAATACTGCGAAAATCCATTAAATCGGTAAATCACTGATTTAATGAGAGATATTAAGTGCGGCGTAGGCTGCACTTTTTTTATGCAAAGCAGAATTATTTTTTGTTGCTGTTTTGCAGATTGGCCATACTGTCTTTCATAGCCTGTGCAATGGAATCGGCCTGGGATTTTGATGTAGAATCGCGCACGGCAACAACACTTTTTCCGTCATCTTCGCTGGATGCACCACAGGAAGTAAAGAAAGAAATAACCAGAACAGCGGCAATAATCAATATGTTCTTCATCTGTTTGTCGTTTTGTATTTTACAAAAATAGTAATTGTACACAAACTTATACCGACGAGAATTATATTGTAGTCCAAATAATGCTGTCGGCATTTACCAATTTATGGGAATCTCTAAAAACCCATTTTTATCATATTGAGCCCCGCTGTCATTCTGACTCGCCGCGGTGAGCACCAGCAAAACACGTTTTGCAACCTATATATAAAATGACACATTAAGTTGCTGTCATCCTGAGTTTCGCTCCCGTAGCGCTTCTTGCGAAATAGCTTGCGAAGTATCGAAGGAGACA
>CAYSCE010000140.1:0-7842 GCA_964429475.1 uncultured Bacteroidaceae bacterium
AAGGCTGAATACGATAAACGGTAAACACCATCTTTTGCAACCTTTATTTTAAAATATCGCTGCGAATAATTAATCCACTCATTGCCGTAATTCTGCGCAACCAACGATCCGGTGCAGAAAACAGAAACGAAAAATAAAAGCAGCAGTAAACGTTTATTCATGCAATCAGATACTTGGATTTTTTCCGGTTCCCATATTTTTCGGACGAATATTAAAGACCAACGAAAAGACATTGGAATACAAAGCTACACTCACATCGCCCAGATCGGTCAATGCATAATCAATCGATAAAATATCCTTGATTCGGATACCGACTCCCATATTGGGCTGCAGCGTTGTAATCTTCTTTCCGTCAAAGTTCGTCTCTTTCTGAATGTTTCCTACTCCACCACGCAGATAGGCAACATTATTATAATTCACTTCAAACCCGGCGTGCACATCCACACTGGCAAAACCGGTTTTCAGCAACACATTTCGTTTTCCGTCAAACGTAATATCCATGCCTGCTTCGGGATATACCGAGAAACTGTTTGAGATTTCGAAAGTGCGGCCTGCACCCAGTAACAAACGTGGCATGGTGAGTTCAAGACTATTCTCAGGTATTTCATTACCGGTGAGCGTAAAAACCTCTCTGGTAGCGTCGTCCAGCGTATAGGACCAGGCGTTGAAAGTAGATGTAACATCGCGCAGCACAGCACCAAAGCGCCATTTGTCCTTACGGTACTGAGCTCCGGCATCAATGCCGAATCCCCAGCTGCCGCCAAAATCGCCTACGCGGCGACGGATGATTTTTGCATTGGCGCCCACCTGCAGATTTTTAATTAGAAGTTTTTTCGAATAACTCACGATAAATGCATTGTCAATCGCACTGAAAGTGGTAATGCGGTCATAATCGATGTTGCCCTGCGCATCAATCAGCTCAGTAGTGTTCGGAATATCGTCAACACCAAAACGGATAAAAGAAAAAGCCAGCGCCGATGAATCGCTTGTTACCGCCGCCAGCGAAATATTATCGTACTTCGCAATGCCGGCAAAATATTCCGAATGCATCAGAAACAACTGCCGCGGTGCTTCGCAATCGACCAGCCCAGCCGGATTCCAGTAACCCGCCGAGGCATCTCCTACCGAAGCAATCACCGAATTCGACATGCCCAACGCCCTGCCGCCAACACCTATGGCCAGAAATTCATTGGAATACTTGGGCGCCTGTGCCAATGAGGTCCAGGAAATACATAAAAAAACAACAATGACAAATAATCTCTTCATACTGGCTGAAATCTGCATTTTGAGTGTAGTAACGCACAAAAGTCAAAAATAGTTTCTACCCTTCATATTTTTAATGTATAAAAGTACAAATAATTCTAAAATCGGGTACTGGAATATTTTTATCGTCATATTTTACCGGAAACTGAATGAATTCCGCCATTAACTAACCATATAGTTGCACAACTAATCTTTTAGTTACCTTTGTTTTGAAAATCCCAGCTATATGGAAAAAGAATTAACCCGTGCCGAAGAACAAGTCGTGGAACACCTTTGGGAAATGAAAGAGGCTTTTGTAAAAGATATTGTTGAGCGGATGCCAGAGCCGAAACCGGCCTACACCACCATTTCAACCATTATCCGGATTCTTGAAAAAAAAGGAATTGTTGCGCACAAAGCGTATGGAAACACGCACGCCTATTATCCGCTCATCAGCCGCGAACAATACACCGAATTCTGCACAACCAATCTGGTGAGCCGTCATTTTTCAAACTCATTCAGCAGCCTTGTTTCGTTTTTTACTTCAAAGAAAAACCTGAGCGTGGCAGAACTGGAGGAAATTCAAAAACTGATTGATCAGGAAGTCGATAAAAAGAAAAAGTCATGAGCACCCTGCAATATATCCTCTATGCCAATGTGCTGATGCTGGTTTCAGGAAGTGTGTACTACATTTTTCTGCGCAACAGAATACACCATACAACAGCACGAATGTGGATTATCATCACCATGCTGCTTTCAGTTTTTGCTCCGTTGGCAGGCCAGCTGATTCCCGCTCCCGAAGCGGTTTCTGTAATGCATTATACTTTGCCGGAAATTAATATTACCAGCGGACAACAAGCCATTGAAACACAACATACACCTGTTGCAAACTGGCCGCTCATATTGTTTCTCTCAATTTCAGCATTGACGATAATTCGCTACATTGCTGGATTGGTGCGGATTGGCCGATACATGCGTCAACACACTTATATGCGCATCGGACCGTTCAAATATTTCAGCATTCCTGAAAACGCGCAGCCATTCTCGTTTTTCACCATGATATTCCTTCCGCCGACACAACATTTCACCATCATCAGTCTGCACGAAGAACAGCATGCACGCCTGCATCACACACTGGATATACTTTTGAGCGGATTTCTGTTTGTTCTGTTCTGGATCAATCCAATGTATTGGCTGATTACAAACGAACTCCGAAACATTCATGAATATCAGGCCGACGAGGCTGTACTGGCCAGCGGAACAGATATGAAACAATATCAGCAAATCCTTCTTACGGCAGCTTTCGGAACCATTCCGGTCATGCCGGTAAGTCATCTTAAACAATCCACAATCAAAAAACGCATCATCATGATGAAACAAAAAAAATCATTCCGATCATCGGCACTGTGGCTATTACCAGCTGTGATGCTTGTTTCAGCTGCCATCTGGTTTACCGCCTGCGGCTCGAAAAAACAATCCGATAGCAAAACCAACGACTCGGCCAACACCGAAGCCAGTGCAAAAACAGATGCCGATAAATCTGTTGAAGCAAATTCTGAAGTATTCGAAGTCACTGAAAAAATGCCTGAATTCCCTGGTGGCAACGAAGCGCTGTCGCAGTTTATGGTGAAAAATATCAAATATCCTAAAGCTGCAATAGAAGAGGGCATCCAGGGTACAGTCTATGTCGATTTTATTGTCAACAGCGAAGGAAAAGTAACCAAAGCCGAAATTCAGAAATCCGTTTCACCCGAGCTGGATGCAGAAGCACTCCGCGTTATAAACAAAATGCCGAACTGGACTCCTGCCGAACAAAAAGGCGAAAAAGTATCCGTGAACTTAACATTTCCAGTGAAATTCAAATTGCAGTAGCACCGCAAAACATTGTATTAAAGAGGCTCCGGCCTCTTTTTTTATGTCCGGATTTTTATTCCGGATTATTTCGCAATCCAGGCTACATCACCGCTTCCGCTCTGATGTGCGAAATAGCGCGCCAGCACAAAAAAGTAATCACTTAAGCGGTTTATATATTTCAATATTTCGGGATGAACCGGCTCCGATTCATGCAAACGCAATACAGTTCGCTCCATGCGCCTACAGACCGTCCTGCATACATGCGCTCTGGCAGCGGTTTCACTGCCTGCCGGCAAAATAAAATTTTTCAATTCCGGCAGCGTTTCATTCATCCGATCGATTTCTGATTCAACCAGTTTTGTATCGTCCGGTGTGATGTCGGCAAAATATTTTTTTTGCACTTCAGCGGGATCAACAGCCAGATGCGACTCAATCAGAAACAAAGTGTTCATCACAGTTTTCAGAAACGATTTCACCAGCGAATCTGTTGTTTCTTCAAACAAACAACCGGTAAAAGAATTCAATTCGTCCACCATACCATACGACTCAACCCGTATGCAATTCTTAGGTACAATGCGGCCTCCAATCAGCGAGGTGGTGCCACTGTCGCCTTTGCGTGTATAAATCTTTGCGTCTTTATTCATAGCCAACCAGATTATAAATTCTCCGATAATGAATCAAGGATATCCTGATGGCGGGTAATTTTATGATTCAGCTCATCGGATTCAATCAGACCATCGCGCAAACGTATGATGCGGTGCGCATATCGGGCAATATCTTCTTCGTGGGTTACCAGAATTATGGTGTTCCCTTTTGCATGCAAATCATTAATCAGGCCCATGATTTCCACCGAAGTGCGTGTATCAAGGTTTCCGGTAGGTTCATCAGCCAGAATGATGGATGGATTATTTACCAAAGCGCGCGCAATCGCCACACGCTGGCGTTGTCCTCCGGAAAGCTCATTGGGCTTATGTTCCATGCGGTCGGCCAGACCAACATCGGTCAATGATTTTTCGGCCAGTTCAAGACGCATTTCTTTTTTAATACCTGCATAAATCAGAGGCAGTGCAACATTGTCGAGCGCCGAATAACGCGGTAGTAAATTGAACGTCTGAAACACAAAACCAATTTCCTTGTTGCGGATTTCCGCCAGCTGATTGTCGTCGAGCTGGCTCACATCCTGATTGTTCAGAATATAGGTTCCACCCGTGGGCGTATCCAGACAACCCAGTATATTCATCAGCGTTGACTTCCCTGAACCCGAAGGCCCCATCAATGCAACATATTCGCCCCGTTCAACATGAAACGAAACGCTGTTGAGTGCCTTCACAAGCACTGTCCCTACTTTATAATGGCGGCTGATATTTTCCAGCCTGATGACTTCCGGCATGACACAGATATTTAATACAAAGCTAATGGATTTTTTGATGTGAATCAATCAACTTTCAAATCCCGGTTATTAAGCCAGGTTCAATTTTATTCGCAAAACCACAACGCTATTGTATCACGGTATGATGCACCATATTCTTCGGTCAGAAACATATCAATATCATCGCGGGTATTTACATTTTCTTCACTCATAAAATCCTCATTGTTTAAAATACGCAACACCATGCAACGAAATGCACTTTCCTCATTCAGCCTCTTATAATGATACATCATGTCAACCTGAGCCTCCAGATTGCCTTTACCCGAAGCCATTATACAATACTTAAGTTCTTTTTCTTTATCCAGTGGAACAGCATTACTTTGGCAACCAACAATACAAACAGATGGTTCTCCTCTTGAATAACATGTTGATAATTCGTACAATGCAAATGGATGACCTAATGAATCTGCTTTTAATAAATATCTTTCTCCTTCAACATATTTTCCTGTGCAAAACATATAAATACCCAAATCATAAATAGCACTATAAGAATTTTTGTCAGCTGCAAACCGCAACAGGTTGAGTCCATAAGCGGTGTCCATCTCAGATGCCAATTGTTTGAATAAAAAAAAATGACCCATAAAAGCGCTGGCCTCAACATGCTGTACAGCAATTGCGTTATTCATATATAACAAAACAGAATCCCACAAATGCGGATTACCCTGATTGATATACTCGTCATTAAATGCAAGCGCTTTCTCATAATCTGTCTGGCCGGGAATAGTGTCCGTGCACAATGAGGCATGATCAACATTTTGGTGGTCGTGCTTTACAATTGCTGAAAGTAAGGCCCATGAAATGATCAAGGAAAATAAAAGATATGGCTTCATGAATTCCGGCTTGGCTTATTTCTTTTTATGGGTACCTCTAAAAACCTCATTTTGTATGCAATCAATAAGTCACTATTTTTTATCGAAGCTGGTGTTTAATTGATTGCAGCGATATTTCGACGGAGTTTATCCCGCTGTCTCCTTCGATACTTTTCTTCGCTTCGCTTAGAAAAACTCAGGATGACAGCGGCGGGGCTCAATATGACAAAAATGGGTTTTTAGAGATGTCCTTATGTAAATGTACAAATTATCTGTTGGAACGTTCTTTCAGAAATTCTGCTTTTGAATTTTACTTCTAATATCACCCTCAAATTATATTTCCAAACAAGATGATACAGTTAAAAAAACCTGCTGACATACACTACAGCCTCAATCTGAACGACTCCCTTGACAAATCCGCATTTTTAATCAGCAAGCCAAAGCGGAAAAAATCCATCTTCACCTGAAAGGCAGGATGCTGCTGAAGCTCGCTCCAGCACTGCTTCATGTCGCGCGAATAGTAAATATCATCGAGCACAACAACAGCTCTTTCAGCAAGTGCCGGTACAATCATTTCCAGATATTCCATCGTTGGCTTTCGGCTGTGGTGACCGTCGATAAATACCAGGGCCAGTTCTTTTTCATCCGGAATAACCTGTGGTAAAGTATCTGCAAAACGACCAATTTTCAAAGCAACATGAGCTGCTTCGTATTTGTTGAAATTTTCCTGAGCAATGGCTGCAATTTCGGGAACGCCTTCCAGTGTAATGATGCGGCTTTTACGCGCTGCAAAATGCATAGCCAGCGTGGTAGTGCCAAAGGCGGTGCCCATTTCCAGTATAGTCTTTCCGTTACAATGCGATGCAAGCTCAGCAATCATTTCAGCGTCACGGACCGAAGAAGCTGTACGGTTATATACTCTGCAAACAGTAGATTTTATGCGGCCTTCGCGCGATCCAATTTCATCGAAAATCAAAGGCGAATGATCCGCACGCAGCTGTCCGTGCAGAAAAGCAATTTTTGTAATCTTCGAATCTTTCAATGCATCGGGCTTACGCAACGCCTGGTACAATTGGTAAAGCCACGGCGAATGCACACTCCGCGGTCCTGTAGCCCTGAACTGATGCCGCAACCAGGCAGCTACCCGAAACATCATTGTTCTTTGTCTTTATTCAGAATGGAAAGTTGGATGCGCAACGATTCGTCGTGCAGCACCTGCAGCAAATCGCGCACAAAAGCAGTATTCAGATCCATTTCCGCAGCGCGTTTCATACGATCATCGACCAGACTTTTCCAGCGGCCGGCCTGCATAATGGTCATACCCGCATCGCGCTTTACAGCACCCATGCGCTTTACAATATCGAGTCGCTGCGCCAGAATGCGAAGCAGACGTTCATCAGTCTCATCAATTTCACGTCGCAAAGCTTCGAGCGATGCATCGGTGAGTGATCCCGATTTTTCGTCGCACAGACTACTGATCAGAAAGGAAAACTCATCGGGTGTGATTTGCTGGTTGGCATCCGATAAAGCTGTGGGCGGATCGCTGTGGACTTCAATCATGAGACCATCGGCTTCCATTTCCTTAGCCTGAGCAGCCAGTCCTGCCACATAAAACGAATTACCCGCCATATGACTGGGGTCGGCAATGATTTTAATTTCCGGAAAACGGGAACGCATTTCCGACATCAGCACCCAGAGCGGTTCGTTGCGGAATTTGCTTTCCGAATAGGTTACAAAACCGCGGTGAATGAGCGCTTCAACATTGAGTCCTTTGTTCAGCAGGCGATCAACAGCACCGGCCCACAAACGGATGTCGGGTACCAGCGGGTTTTTTACCAGAATACGGATGTTGCTGCCCTGAAGAGCATTGGCCAGTTCCTGCACGCTAAACGGATCGGTAACAGTGCGGGCACCAATCCAGATGGCATCGAGACCGGCTTTGAGAACTGATTCGACATGCGCTGTGGTCGCGGCTTCGGTGACTACCGGAAATTTATACTGATCGCGGACTGCCAGTAAATATTTGAGTCCGTCGTTGCCCGGCCCCTCGTACATACCGCGCAGCGTGCGGGGTTTCCAAACACCGCCACGAAACATATCCACATAACCGGTGCGTGCAAGTCCTGCCGCCACATCGAGACATAATTTCTCGGATTCGGCACTGCATGGACCCGCAACAATCATTTTAAATCCTTTTGCGCTCATAGCTTTCGGTTTTTACAAAGATAATGTAAATGGCTGTTGATTTCCATAGTCCACTCAAAATAATTTGAGAAATCTTTCTGAAATAATACGTTTTCAACTGCAAAACAGCACCTTTCGTGTGATAAATCTTCACCCCGACATTTTTTCGCAATGAAGGGGCTGTCTCAAAAGTCCTCAACGACAAAAACAACATTCCATCGTCTGGAAGCGACGCAAGGAGCTGGAGGACACGGAACCGTTGTTTTGCGGTTGTTACGACGGTTCCATGTCCGCCAGCTGGCGGACGGTGGAATGTCGTAACAA
>CAYSCE010000141.1:0-7811 GCA_964429475.1 uncultured Bacteroidaceae bacterium
CAGCGGCACAACAGGAATTCCGAAAGGCGTTATGCTGACGCACAAAAACCTGCTTAGTAATGTTGAAGCCATTTACACCATTCCGCCACAAAAACCCGAACTTGTTACGCTGAGCTTTCTTCCGCTCTGTCACGTGTTGGAGCGCATTATGAATTATATGTATCAGTACAATGGCTACACGGTATATTATGTCGACAATATAGCGCTGGTGTCCGAAGCCATGCGCGAAACACATCCATCCATTGTTTGCTGTGTGCCGCGGGTGCTCGAAAGTATCCACGACAAAATCATGGCTACAGGCCGCAAACTGACAGGATACGAAAGAATATTTTTCTATTGGGCGGTCAATCTTGGATATCGTTATCGCATCGAAGGAAATCATATATTTTATCGGATGCAGCTCTGGATGCTGCGTAAGCTGGTATTTAAAAAATGGAAGCAGGCACTTGGCGGAAAACTCGATATTATTGTTAGTGGTGGAGCAGCGCTTCAGGAACGGCTTGCACGCATTTTCTGGGCAGCCGGTTTTCGTGTGATTGAAGGATACGGACTTACCGAAACCAGCCCTGTTATTTCGGTCAGCAACTTCGGAAAAAACGGTGTTGAATTCGGAACAGTCGGTCCGCCATTGAAAAATGTGCAGGTGCGCATTGCCGAAGATGGCGAAATACAATGCAATGGTCCAAGTGTCATGAAAGGGTATTTCAAGGATCCGGAGCAAACTCAATCGGTGATGACCGCTGACGGATGGTTCAAGACAGGAGATATTGGCATCATTACAAAATTGGGTCATGTAAAAATTACTGACCGCAAAAAAGAAATATTTAAAACGGCCGCCGGAAAATATATTTCGCCGCAGCTGATCGAAAATAAACTGAAAGAATCACCTTTCATCGACAATGCGATGGTTGTTGGCGAGAATCAGAAATATCCGGCCGCCATTATTTCACTCAACTTCTTCCATCTCCGCTCCTGGTGCGAGATTAAACAAGTGCCTTACACAACAAACGAAGAAATTGTGAGCAACGCAGTAATAAAAAAACGCATTGCCAAAGAAATCGAAAAAGTGAATATCAGTCTGGGCGAACACGAGCGTATTGTAAAATTTGAACTCACCGGAAACACCTGGTCGGTCGATACAGGCGAACTTACGCCAACATTGAAATTAAAACGAAAAGTCATTGCGGAGAAATATCAGACACTCATTGAAAAACTATTTTAATAATCAACCATGAAAAACAATTTTTTCCTGATCGCGCTTGTGATCGCAGTTTCATTTGCCTCGTGCAAGAATAAAAAAGAAGAAGTAAAACAGACTGAAAAAGAAACAAAAGGCATTCAGGTGCTGGCCGATCGCATCGAATACGATGTTCTGATTGACAACGAAGGTAGCATGGATGCCTGGATGAATCATATTGAACAGGCGCCACGGCTGGAATTTATTTCGGGTTTATTCAATGGCCTTAAAGCTGGGCAGGCTGTAAATGACGACGGAAAGCCGGTTACAGAAGAAGAAGTCATGAAAGTGATTCAGGAAAAATATCCGTCTGCCAATGCCAAAAGCAATATAGCTGATCTGATTGCTCAGAAAAAAATCACCATTCGCAAGCTGCGTTTTCGCGAAAAATGGACTTATGACTATGCTACATTTAAACTCACCAAAGAAGTTGCAGCCGTTGGTCCGGTACTCGAATATCAGGACGGCGACTTGTTCAGACCGGTTATGCTGTTCTGGATTAATTGCGACACAACCGCTGAAATCAAAGATGCAACGATGATGACCGACAACATGATCAGCGATGCCATTGTAAACAATGAGATTGATCAGATCAGAGGCTACGACTCCATTCCGGCAGATTATTTCAGCAATCTGGCCGAGATGCCCAAAATCACTTTTTTTGACGGCCTTATTGAAGCTGTGATGGATACTAAAATTCCTACATACGATTATTTCTTTCACCCCATGACAGAAAAACCGGGTGGCGGATTCTCAGCTGCATTGCTCGGAAAAATCAAATTTGCCGAAAGCTGGAATTATCAAACACTTGACAACGGAAAAATTGTTTTCGAAAAAGCGGTTTTCGCCTTGAATCCATGCATCATGGTAATGGACGAAGAATTTGGCGGAATAAAAGGATTCAAGCCCCTTTTCTGGATTGTTACCGAAGACGGTTATCAGAAAAAAATGGAAGGCAAAGGCGAGATGGTGATGTAGGGTGGAAATAAAATAATAAAATAAAACTGGTAGACTACCACGCAAGGCAGATCCTGAAACTAGTTCAGGATGACACCTTGCGTGGTAGTTTTAGTTTATAAACTTCCATTTAATATCAGTTTTTTTCAGCAGAAACTAATAAAGCAGCACCACCTGCTCATAATACTGCCGCACGTTGCCGTCAAATCCTCTGACATAAATCAGCACCGTGTACACATCGTCCTGCACTACGTTGATTCCATTGGGCATGTAGCCGTTCCATGCATGATTGACATCGGTGGTTTTAAACAGCATTTGTCCCCATCGGTTAAAGATGGCCATGAAATAATCATCGGTATTCCAGCCGGTTCCCTTCGGACTGAAGACATCGTTGATGCCATCGCCGTTGGGACTGAACGCATTCGGTATATATATGGTGAACATGGGCCGGACCGAAACAGTCATGGAGGTAGAATCAGTGCAGCCCGCATCATTGGCCACATACAGCGTGACCGTATAATCGCCGCTGCCGGAAAAAGTATATGCGGGATTTGAATTCTGCGACTCACCCGCTCCGTCACCAAAATCCCATGTGTACACCGATGCGCCGATGGACTGATTTATAAATTGAATGGTGGGCGCATCTTCGGATGCTACCTGCGGATCCGCTACAAACGATGCAACAGGATTATTCAGAATGGTGATATAATTACTCATGGTCAGCGTCGACTGACAACCAACCGCATCGGTCACAGTCAGCGAAACGGAAAAAGTTCCGGCAATGTACGAATGGTCAGGATTCTGAAGTTCTGATGTGGTGCCATCTCCAAAATCCCAGCTCCACGCCTGAATATTTCCGGGACTCTGATCGGTGAAATTCACCAAAGTCGGATTGCATCCCGTAAGTGGGTCTGCGACAAAATCAACTTCCGGTGCAGGATTCACAGAAACCACTGCTGTAGCGGTTCCCGAACAACCCAACACATCGGTGCCGGTTACAGTATACGTAGAAGTCGCAACAGGACTCACTGTCACAGAAGCCATATTGGCGCCGTTATCCCACAAATATCCAACACCGCTTCCGGTCGAGGATGCTGAAAGTGTTGCGTTCGCGCCTAAACAAATATCGGCTGTTGACGGCGTAATGCTGACCGGTAAACCTGCCATCACGGTCACCGTAACATTGGCTGTATTGCTGCAGTTGCTGGCATCGGTGCCGGTAACCGTATACGTTGTATTGGTGGTGGGCGCATCGGCAAACGATGCTGTGTTTTGCCCGTTATCCCACGAATAATTGGTGCCACCACTTGCCGTTATGGTTGTGCTGAAACCAATACATATGACATCCGGCGTAGCTACTGCTGAAATGGCTGGTAACGGATTTACGGTAACGGAAACAGTCGCTGTGCCCGAACATCCATTCGCATTGGTGCCGGTCACAGTGTATGTTGTAGTTGATGTCGGAGTAGCTGCAAACGAAGCTCCGGTGCCCGATGGGCTCCATACATACGTGTTGCCGCCCGCAGCCGAAATGGTTGTTGCTGCTCCACTGCAGATGGATGATGGAGAAGCACTGGCTGTAATGACTGGGGCAGGATTCACTGAAACACTAACCGTGGCAGTACCAGTGCAGCCCGCAGCAGAAATGCCGGTCACGGTATACGTTGTTGTCGCAGCCGGACTGACCGATGCGGATCCGCTGCTCCAGACATACGTTGAAGCACCTGTGGCGCTGAGTGTTGATGTCTGTCCGGCACAGATAGTCGCCGGAGTTGCGCTGGCAGAGACTGTCGGTAAAGGATTTAAAGTTACAGTAACAGTTGCTGTACCTGTGCACCCCGCACCTGAACTGCCTGTTACGGAATAAGTCGTTGTTGCTGCCGGTGTCGCGGTAAACGAAGATCCGCTCCCCGACGGGCTCCACGTGTAGGTGGTGCCTCCGGTAGCAGCAATGGTGGTGCTGCCGCCAACACAGACCGAAGCGGGTGAAGCCGTTGCTGTAATCGTTGCACTTGTACCGACGTTAATGGTAATGGTGGCTGTTCCGTTGCAGCTTGTTCCGTTGTTTCCGGTAACAGTGTAGGTTGTTGTTGTTGCCGGGGAAACCGTTATGGAAGCCGCTGTTGCTCCCGTGCTCCAGGTATACGATGTTGCTCCGGACGCAGTGAGCGTTGCGCTGCTGCCGGTACAAATACTGGTGGCCGTTGCCGACACCGACACCGTGGGTGAAATATTTACAGTGATGGTTTGCGTACTGTCGAAAAGACAAGGTGCAGTGCCGACTGTATACGTGATACTGATGTTTCCGGAAAGTCCTGCAGGATTGAAAATGCTTCCGCTGACACCGTTTCCGCTCCATGTGCCTCCGGTAGTTCCGGTAACAAGTGTATTCAGATTGATGGGTGCGGCATTCTGGCAAATGGCTGCAGGAGCGGTCCACGCAGCACTGGGCGGTGTATAGGGTGCCTGACATCCATTGTTGTAATACGAAGCAACACCCGGCCAGGTAAAGGCCACAGAGGCTCCGTCCTGAGCGCCTAGAGTGCCATTCTGCATAGTCAGTAAAGACCGGTTGTACGTGACTGTATCGGCGCCACCGGTGGGAAGATGCACCAGCACCATGGTTCGTGTAGAGGTCGTTCCGAAATTGACAAAATGCCCCGCTGTATTTCCTGCATTCTGAAAGATGACATACAAGGTGTCGCCTAATGTTGCGAAGCTGTGCGCCGTAAAATCAAAATCGGTACTGGTAATCAGCAACACCTTTTTCCCTGCGGGCAGAATGCCGCCGGTTGGCTCTATCAGACGTCCGCAGTTAACAATGGTGTTGTTAATGGCTGCAATTTCGGTGGGTTTGGCCGGCGAAGCAGCAACGCCACGCCAGATGTTGGCCGCATTGGGCCACACTCCGGTGGTGATGGAACCCGTTCCTATGGCGCCATCGACGCGCAGCGACGATGAATTAATGGCGTTGGGACCAACCTGAAACATCACCATTTCATTTTGTCCTTCGAGACTTCCTGCACAACCATCCACCAGAATGCTGGTGATTTCAAACACTTTGGTCGGAACCTGTGCAAAAGCCCGTTCTGTAAAAAAACACCATCCGGAAAGGATAATGGAAAATATTATTATAATGCGCATGGCACGATGGTTTCAATAAAAGCCAGCCAAGGTACGACAATTTACGTATCGAACATCATCGATTAGTAAACGGGTTCACGGATTCCAGCAATTCTGACAATAAAAATCAAAAGGGAATATTGTTGTAAACGAGCTCCAACAGTGCATTGTAATCATCATCCACCGTGTCATCCTGATGTATATCAGGATCTGCGGTGGATGATGAGCCACGCATGGCAGATCCTGAAACAAGTTCAGGATGACACCATGCGTGGAAGCAACACTGGTACGTTTTATCATTCATTCCAAAGAAAATCAGATAAATCACCATACTGTTCACCATGGATTTCATATTGATATTAATTCCAGCTGTATTTATCTAAATTATCATTATGCTTAACCAGCAATAATGTTCAGGCGCTTTTCACTCAGGCAGCGGCACTGTTTCAAAGCCAAGCTTTGTTCCGCCCTGATGATTTCTCTGGCGGTGAATCAGCTGTATTGAATTGGTTGCTGATGAATAATACGTTTTTTCAATGTCGAAAAAAGGTGGTTTGTCTTTACTGATTAATTCCTGCTGCCAGAGCTGCGTTTGATTCATGTCCGTATCAAATAATATCAGCGCAGCTCCTTCGGAAAATGCCTCTATATCAGTCTTTCCAAAAATGCTGAATGAAACAACAAACCGATTGCTGTCGACAGGAATTACTCCTCTGATTTTCCAATTATACCCTGCAGTCCAGGTCCACAAAGAGTCATTGTTCCTGTTGAAAAATGTAAGTTCGTCCAGCACTGCCTGGGTCTTTACATGAAAGTGACCACCGTCAGGTAATTTTGTACCGTTGTAGTAAAAATCCGTAACCCATTTGAAAACGCCATCACCACGAAGCATTGAATCACAGGTGTACGAATAAACAGAATCCTTATAAGGCCTGGAGCCATAGTCGAGTGTTCTTCTATGTGTCGAAAAATAAATGCTGTCGTTCCGGACCTGCAGATTGCGAAGCTCCTTCAATGCAAAAAAACGTTTATACTCCACTCTGCCCTTTCTGCCTGACCTGACCAGATATGCGCCGTATGTCATATAAGAGCCGTGTTCAGTTCCTTTCGAAAGCAAATAAAACTGCTGATTGCCCAAAGGAAAAAAGTCGGTGTAATAATGCTGGAAATGCGGTAGCTTAACACGCGTGTAGCACATGAAATTCCACGCCGAATCATATTCAAGAATCACATTGTTGTGACGGTTTCCGCGTACATCATACTCCTGCGTTAAAATGTAATAGTGATTGTTGAAATTCCGTACAACAAATCTTCTGGCATAAAAGTTCAGACGCCTGATTACCTGCGGCTCTCCGTTGGGCGACACACGACTCACCAGCAACACTCTGGTTTCTTTCGGCGCAGTGTAATCGTTGTCGTCCGACATATGCCGGGTAAACAATAACGTTTCTCCATTCAAAGAAACGCTGCTCTGTTCAAACCAATTGCTTTTCAAAATATCCAGATTCCACACACCGCTGCTGTCGCGCGTCCAGGCGTATTCCTGCGCTTGGGTGATTGCACAAATAAATAAACAAAAAAACAACAAGCCCGTTTTAATCATCTGAAAATAATCTTGAATTATTCATTCATTGTTATCTGCTCCAACATCAGGATTTTCTTTCGTTCCCCATACATTTCTTTCGTGTAAAACAAGGCGAAATGCCGGTCATCGGTATATATGACCTCATAATCCCATAGTAGCACTTTGGCTTCGTAATCGGAAACCCAGCTTTTCAGTTTTGTCTGATGCAGAGAATCGTCAATGAGGATCATTTGGGTTGTATCAAAACCTGCTTCGTTTTCCACTTCAATAAACATCACATAACGGCCATGATTCAAAGCACGGATGGTGCGCAAATCCTGCTCTGGCAGCACGCCATAGCGGGCAATCTGCTCATTGTTTTTGTCGCGGAAAAATACTGCATCATTACCATCATCCCATTTATTATATGCGCTTTCGCCCGAAGGACAAAAAACAAGATAATGGTTCGGTCGGTAAATAGCTGTATCGGGAATAATGGTATATTGCAGCAAAGTGTCCATGACCACATGCTTGAGCGAATCATCCGGTTTTCCGGTTCGTGCATATCGCTGGTCGAACCAGGCATCGCAGCGAAGTGTGTCTCCCTGTATCGACAGATGCTGCAATTCAGCGTTTTTAATAATTTTACAAACTTCGATTTTGCCTTTGCTGTTTGCTTTCACAATAGCTGAACTCTGGGGAAAACCACCCGGATCAGTCTGCGGCCCCGATATCAGAAAAAATCCATTTGAAGCAGACGGTACAAAATCAACATAGTTATTCGTTCGTGTCTGTATGTACACATGTCGCAGATAATTCCACGCAGTATCGAATTCCAGCATGGTGTTATAAGTTTTACTGCCACGATAATTCGGGTTATTGACCAGAAAGAAATAATGCCCATTGAACTTTTTCATCACAAATCTTGCG
>CAYSCE010000142.1:0-7778 GCA_964429475.1 uncultured Bacteroidaceae bacterium
CAACCATTACTGCCACGGCTTCACCGACATCGATATGCATCGGCTATAGCACAACCATCAGCGCCAGTGGCGGTACCAGCTATACATGGGACAACGGACAGAACGTTGCATCGTTTACAGAATCGCCAACGGCAACCATCACGTATTCCGTATCCGGCACTGATGTAAACAGCTGTAGCAATAGTGCGTCAGTAACTGTTACGGTAATGTCCGGACTGACAGTAACGGTTTCGCCGGATATTCAGGATATCTGTGAAGGAGAAAATGCAACATTAGCGGCCTCATCTCCAGCCAGCGGAGTGGGATATAGCTGGGATACAGGAGCCAATACAACATCAATTACAGTGAATCCGGCAGTTACAACCACTTACAGTGTAACCGGTACTGATCCTCAGGGTTGTTCTGGTACGGCTACGGCAGTTGTGAACGTAAATCCGCTTCCGGTGATTGCTTTTTCTGCGGATCCGCTAACAGGCTGTGAGCCGGTGACAGTAAATTTTACAGATCAGAGTACAGGAAACATTAGTATCTGGGAATGGGAATTCGGCGATGGTGATATCTCAGGCTTGCAGAACCCAAGCCACTCATACAGCGCAGGGACCTTTAGTGTAACATTAACGGGCACGAATGCCGCCGGCTGCCAATCGACGCTCACAGTGAGTAATTACATTTCGGTACTGGCCAATCCGATTGCCTCATTTGCAGCCAATCCTGCCGTGACAACCGAAGACAGCCCGACGATTACTTTCCTGAACCAGACTACCGGTGCCACACAATACACCTGGGACTTTGGTGATGGAACGGGCAGTACCAGTACTGAAAATCCAATTTACACCTACGGAAGTAATGGTGAGTATCTGGTTACCCTTTGGGTTGAAAATGCCGCTGGTTGCATGGATTCAACAAAAGCCGGAATTATCATTAAACCGACTTACACATTCTATATTCCGAATTCTTTTTCACCCAACAAGGATGGACGTAATGATGTATTCATGCCGAAAGGCATAGGTTGGAATACCGATACATACAGCATGCGCATTTATAATCGTTGGGGCGAATTGGTGTTCAGTACAACCGATATCAGCCATGGATGGGATGGAAACATGCCGAACAGTGATAAAGAAGCTACGGAGGGTGTTTATTCGGTAATTATTCGCATAAAAGGGCTGGATCAATCGGATCATGAATACTCACAATCCATAATGTTAATCAAGCAACTACGCATATATTCCGACAGCCGGCACAAGATAATTTGTGTCGGCTTTTATATGTAATTCTATCGACAAACCATTCAATGGCGCAAATGAAAGGTTCTGGAGCGCTTCAATGTTGCATGTATAATCAATTGTATATAAAGTCATAAATGTATTAACAAATAATTATATAACGTGTAAAAATTATTATAAGGCTACAAATATCATCAATATATAATATAATTAGGTATATTTGTGCTATTTTACAACAGGATTAAACATTTTAGAGAAAACACACTCTAAAGTAAGATTTGTCAGATCGAAGAACGAATTAAATTTTAAAAGCATGAAACGAATTATTGGGGCTGTTATGTTGTCTGTCTTTGTCATGGGTGTATATGCGCAGGAAGGCGACAAAGCTAAGGTGAAAAGCGAATCGCAGGCAGCAAAAACCGAAGTTAATAAATCCGATTTAATAATTTCAGGCGAGAAAGCTATCCAGACCAATGCCGCAGAAACAAATTACGAAATGCGCATGGCAGATGGAGGGGTGAAAACCTGTTTCGGACAGTTCTTCGACAGTGGAGGACCGACAGGCGCGTACAAAGCAAATGAAGATTACACGTACATCATCGAGTCAGAAACAGAAGGTGCGCATTTCATTCTTCGTTTTGTTGAATTCTATCTGAGTGATGGCGATGAACTGACAGTTTATGATGGCAATTCAACTGCAGCCAAAAGTATTGGAGTCTTTTCCACGACAAACAAAATGCCTTTCGAACTTGTTTCGACCGGAAGCAGTCTGACCTTTGTTTTCCATTCGGATGAAACAGGGTCGGGTTCCGGATGGAGAGCCAGCATTGCCTGCTACGTAGGTGATAAAAAGGTGCTCAAAACAAACGGAATGGAATCGTATGAAAGATTGGTATATGCCATCAATGGCGTTAACACAGATAAAGACATTCAGTTAATCAGGGATTTGCTTGGCGAAACGGAATTTGTTGGTAAAAGTGAATACGACAAAGCAACACAGACAATGACTGTTTATGTTTCGCAGACCAACCTCTCCGAAGCTGTTCTGAATCTCATTCAATCAGCTCAAACAAATCTGGGATACAGTTTTAATGCGAAGCTGGTGAATGTGATCCCCGCAAAAGTGATCAAATAGATTAAAATACCCGGAAAAAAAAGACTAAGAAATGAAAACAATTTTATATCTCAGGAATAACTTCCACTCCATGGAAAAATATACAAGACCCGGAATGTCAACCTTTCTGAAAAGAGGGTTTCATTCGCTTTGTCTGTTGGTTGTTTTGTGTGCTTTCACGGTTCCGCAAAACGCAAGGGCTCAGGCCGACAACTGTAACCAGGCCGCAGCAATTACTGTTGGCACGGCGTGTAACTATTCAACTTATACCAATGCCACGGCAACAAATTCAACCACAACACCACTCCCTGCCTGTGGTAATTTTTCGACTGCATGCGAAGATGTGTGGTTTACCGCAACAGTTCCGGCATCGGGCCACCTGATCATTGATACACAAACCGGAGGAATCACCGATGGCGCCATGGCCATTTACACCGGAAGCAACTGCAATGCACTCACTCTTGTAGAATGCGACGATGATGACAGTAACAATGGATTGATGCCGAAAATTGATCGTACAGGCCTCACCCCAGGCACAACTGTTTATATCCGTTTTTGGGAATATGGAGGAGATGTTACGGGTACTTTTGGCTTATGCGCTTATGACGGCGATGCTGGCGGCGGCACAAGCAGCTCATTATG
The DNA here is from genome assembly GCA_964429475.1 of uncultured Bacteroidaceae bacterium. Lineage (GTDB taxonomy): Bacteria > Bacteroidota > Bacteroidia > Bacteroidales > DTU049 > GWF2-43-63. The sequence goes on from CAYSCE010000142.1 coordinate 2,983, forward strand.
TAATGGTGCTGACCCTTTCTGTACAGGAACTACTTATGATTTTCCAATGGGTGTAAATTCGGGTACTGGTGAAGTTGGCCCGGACTATGGTTGCTTGTTTTCAACCCCTAATCCAATCTGGTATTATCTGCAGGTTGAAACAGCCGGACCAATTGAACTATACATGTATGGATCTGCCGGTGCCGATATTGACTTTGCCTGCTGGGGCCCTTTTGCTAATGCAACGGATCCCTGTACAGCTCAACTGACTGCAGGAGCATCTACACCAACACACGATGTTGCCGGGCCATCCGTAGATTATCCTTCAGCCAACATGATAGACTGCAGCTATGATGCGCAGGACATGGAATGGTGCTATATCCCAAATGCGCAGGTAGGTGAAGTGTATCTTGTTCTGATTACAAATTACAGCAACTCTGCTCAGAATGTAGTATTCTCTCAAACCGGCGGAACCGGCGCAACTGATTGTAGTATTGTGGCTCCGCCTATTACCAATAACGGCCCTCTCTGCGAGGGTCAGACATTACAATTGACTGTTACGTCACCGGTAACTGGTGCAACCTATGCATGGACAGGCCCCAATGGTTTTACATCAGCACTGATGAACCCGACCATCACCAATGTAACAACTGCTATGGCTGGAACATATTCATTGGTGATTACGGTTGGAGGTGTCAGCTCTGCTCCAGTGACAACGACGGTTGTTATCAATGCCTGGGTTACTCCGGGTTTTAACCAGATCGGAACTGTTTGTCAGGGCGATGCAGCTCCGGCCCTTCCAACAACCTCATTAAATGGTGTTACCGGAACCTGGTCCCCGGCGACTGTGTCAACTGCTACCGTAGGGTCAGCCACATACACATTTACTCCCGATGCCGGCCAATGTGCCTATAATGGGACCATGTCTGTTGAAGTCATCAATTGCTCGGTTGCAGCTCCTTGCCCCGATTATGCCAATACCGTATTGAGCTCAAACCAGCATTGTGCAGGCCAGACATATTATTTTGAAGTAGAAAATACTGCCTGTGCCGGCTTTGTTTCGTTTAATGTGGTTGGCAACTGGGGCTCTTCATATGCAAATGAGCTTACCTGGGTTGTTACCAGCAATTTGACTGGTAATATTATTATTCAGGATAATAATGCCGCTAATAATGTCAACGGAGGCAGTTTTAATGTAGCATCTGGCGCTATAGATCCAAATGTTCAGGGGACTGTTTTTACTTTGACAATAAACGATTCGTATGGAGACGGCTTTAATGGCACAGGAGGCTATATCGTTGCTCAGCAAAATGGTGTTGACATATGCAGTCAGATGACTGGCGCATTTGGCGCAACAGCCCATGTGATGTTTTTTACAAACATTACCATTTCCCCGGCAACCATTACCATTACTACTCCTGGCGGACCTGTTACACAAACTGTGACCAATTGCCGCGATTTTAAAGTTCCGGTTCCCATCAATAACTCTCTTTTCTGCACCACTTCAACGATTACGCTGCCCTGGGTAGTTAATTGCGAAACGAATGGCAGCATATTGTCCAGCGGAAACTTTACAATGACGATTTTCCCAAATACTCCGGACGACATCAGCGATGTTGTTGATATCAGCTTTGACCCCGTGGCCTGTGCCTGGGTATCGAATTACCAGAACGATTGCAATTTGTCACATCTTGGGTCAATTTTCACCATTACTCCAAATCCAAATGCACCGGTCGATGCCTGCGTAGCTCATTTTCCGGAAACTTTTACTTTGCAATATGCCGGAATCCCCAGCGGGTTGGCCTGTTGTAATACAGCAGGACCTGGAACAGCAGTGACTTACAATAACACTACCGGCACAGGTGATGCCGTAGCTGCATCAACTCCATTTGGTGGAATCAACAATGGAGCGTATCTTACTATTCCACCGAGCGGGACAGGCGGAGGTGCCACAGACATTACACTCAATTTTGATATGTCAGGTTATTGCTTTGTTCATCCCGATGGTCTGGCAACAGATTTTTGGGTAACGATATTTGTTGACGGGCTGGTGGTGTACGATAATGAATTTTTTGATCCAGCAACAACAGCTTCTGTGACACTCGATCTGACTGATATCCCATCCTATGATGAAAACAGCGTTATAGAAGTGTATGTTTATCCAAATACATTTAATACAACAACTCCAACCATTTATACAACGTTCGTTCCCGGAGTAACATGCGCTTCACTTGACGATGGTGAATGGACTGCGAGTTATTTCAATTTGTCGGTCGATGTAACTTTCAGCGAAGTTGTACCAACTCCTGCAGCGTGCAGCTACAATGCCAACGAAAATAAACCCTGTTGTGCAACTGTGACTACGCCCAATGTAGCTGAAACCATTTGCTCAGGCGGTGCTTTCAGCTATGCCGCATGGCAGAACGCAGTCACCCTTGCCAATTCCACCTGTTTGGTTTTCTCCAGTGTTACTCCTGCCGGAGGTACAGTTCTTCCTGATAATATTTTCCCGAATGGAATTAATGCCACTGCAGCACCAATAGTTCAAACTGTCAGTGCCTATGCATACTGCGACATGAACGGAAGTGGCAGCATTGATGCTGGCGACTTGTACACTTTGTTAAGTACGTATACACTTACCGTTAATCCTTCCGTAACACCGACGTTTACTCAGCTTGGACCATATTGCACTGCAGATGTACCAGGCGTCTTACCTACAACATCAATTGAAGGAATAACCGGAACCTGGTCACCTGCAACAATCTCAACTGCAGCGGCAGGAACAACCGTATATACATTCACACCGACAGCTGGTCAGTGCGCCAATACTTCAACTATGAGTATTGTTGTTACTGTTTGCTGCCCAACCATTACCTGCCCGCCGGATCTGAATATCGCTGCCTGCAATCAGCCATTGCCTGCCGGTGCAACCACTTTGGCGGATTTTGTTACTGCCGGTGGATCATACACAAATGCAACTGGTATTACTTTCTCCGATGTTACTGTTAATGGCTGTAATACAGTTACTACCCGAACTTACACAGCTTCAAATGCATCGGCCTGTACGGTTTCCTGTACACAAATTATAACCAGGGTTACTGATGTTACCGCGCCAACAGCGAATGCACTTCCTCCACTCACTTTCGCATGCCCGGCTGCCGTTACGGCCGCCAACATCAACGATGTAACCGGTGAAACCGATGCCTGCGGAGCTGTTACTGTCACTCATGTGTCAGATGGCACAGTGCCGACCTGCAATGGAACTTTCGTTCGAACTTACAGATTGACTGATGCCTGCGGAAATTCTGCAGATATTACTCAGAACATTACGATTTCCGCTCCTGTAGTAACCATGCCGGCCGGCGGTTCATCAACCGTGGCCTGTGTTGCTGCTGCAACTGCACCAACACCGCCGGTTGTTACTGATAACTGCGGACGTACACTGACTGTAAGTGCTGGTGTTCCGGGCGCCGATCCGGCTTGCGCAGGAACGAAGACCTGGACATTTACCTATACCGATTGCGCAGGAGTGACTTATCCATGGGTTTATACCTATACGATTTCTGCTCCGGTAGTAACCATGCCGGCTGCAGGATCATCAATTGTGGCCTGTGTTGCTGCTGCTACTGCACCAACTCCTCCGGTTGTAACTGATAACTGCGGACGCACACTGACTGTAAGTGCTGGTGTTCCGGGCGCCGATCCGGCTTGCGCAGGAACGAAGACCTGGACATTTACCTATACCGATTGCGCAGGAGTGACTTATCCATGGGTTTATACCTATACGATTTCTGCTCCGGTAGTAACCATGCCGGCTGCAGGATCATCAATTGTGGCCTGTGTTGCTGCTGCTACTGCACCAACTCCTCCGGTTGTAACTGATAACTGCGGACGCACACTGACTGTAAGTGCTGGTGTTCCGGGCGCCGATCCGGCTTGCGCAGGAACGAAGACCTGGACATTTACCTATACCGATTGCGCAGGAGTGACTTATCCATGGGTTTATACCTATACGATTTCTGCTCCGGTAGTAACCATGCCGGCTGCAGGATCATCAATTGTGGCCTGTGTTGCTGCTGCTACTGCACCAACTCCTCCGGTTGTAACTGATAACTGCGGACGCACACTGACTGTAAGCGCCGGTGTTCCAAGTGCTGGACCTGCCTGTGCAGGAACGAAAACCTGGACATTCACCTATACCGATTGTGCTGGTGCGACCTACCCGTGGGTGTACACCTATACGATTTTAGCTCCGATTGTTACTATGCCCGCCGATGCAGGAAGCACTGTAACCTGTCCGGATGCTACCGATGCGGTACCTACACCTCCTGTTGTAATTGACAACTGTGGAAATACACTTGTTGCAACGGGTCCGGTTGTCAGCCCGAAACCGGCAGGTTCCGGTATCAGAACTTACGTCTGGACATATACTGATTGCAATGGCGTTACCTATACCTGGACATATACCTATACGGTTAATGCAAGTAGTTTTGTAATGCCTCCTGCCGGAGCAAGTACCGTGTCATGTCCCAACGCTACAGATGCTGTTCCGACGCCTCCAACTCTTATGGATGTATGTTGTGTGACAATGGTTCCGACCGGTCCTGTTGTTACAGCAAAACCAGCTTGTGAAGGTACACGCACTTACACCTGGACCTATACAGATTGTGCAAGTACAGTTTACACCTGGGATTACGTGTACACGGTTGACATGCCCGACTTCACGATGCCGGCCAACACAGGCAGCACGGTAAGCTGTCCTGCAGCCACGAACACCGCGCCCACTGCGCCGGCTGTGACCGACTTCTGTGGCAACA
>CAYSCE010000143.1:0-7712 GCA_964429475.1 uncultured Bacteroidaceae bacterium
AAGCAAAAAAGAAAAAGACGAAAAAAAACAGGACGAAAAAGAAGTCGTTTTAACACCACAGGAGGCAGCCGAAAAATACTGTCAATGCCAGAACGAATTACTCGAACTGAGCAAAGAAACAAACCCTGACCTGAAAGCAAAAATAGCAGAATGCAAAGAAATGCAGAGCAAATTCGATGAGCAATACATGAATGATCCTGAAACACAGAAAGCCTTTTGGGATGCCTATATTACCTGCATACCCAACGATTTGACAACGATGGAAAACGATAGCACCGAAAGTACAAAGTAACCATCCGAAGTTGAATTTATTTTCAGACAAACAGCAAATTGTCTTTTGAAAAAAAACCATACATTTGTATTATTCGTGGTTGCCGAAAAACGAATAAAAGAGTAGGCGTAAAAAAATTCTGAACACTATGAAATGGAATATGCTTGTGATGTGTATCGGTCTGCTGGCCATGGTTTCATGCGGTGGATCGAAAAAAGAAGAAGAAAAAAAAGAGGGCGAAAAAGCCAAAACCGCTGCCGATATTAATGTCAAAGACCTGAAAGAAACCTGTGATTATGCCGACGCTTTGCTGATTGTTAAAGAAGAACTAAAGGGTGTACTTGATAAAAATAAGGATGTAAAAGAAGAAGATATTTCTGAGGAAACCAGATTGCGCATTGCTGATCTTGATATTAAAGCGATGGAAATACAAACGGCTATGGATAAAAATGATGTCAACATGATGGAATTAATTGACTGCCCGGCCTATAAAAAAGTTGAATCAATCAAGCTTGAAATTGCTGCCATGATTGAGAAGAAATTCAATTCCGACACCAATGCAGAAGGCGATGAAGCTTTAAAAGATCTGGAAGCCGAAATGGGCGAAGAAATCGAAACCATCCCAAGATAAAACCCGTTTTATTGAAAATAATTAGGGCTGTGCAACATTGTACAGCCTTTTTTTTGTATGAAATTATTGTACATTTGTTTTCTTCGTGGTTGCCGAAAAACGATGAACAGAGTAGGCTAATATTTAAATGCAGTGTTATGAAATGGAATATTTTTTTGTTGGCCATCAGCCTTACAGCCTTGATTTCCTGTAGTGGATCAAAAAACAAGGACGAAGAAAAAACCAAAGCCAAAGCCACCAAAGCGGCCGATATTAAAGTTGAAGACCTCGAAGAACCCTGCGAATACGCCGATGCATTGCTTGTTGTGTATCAGGAAGCAAATGAAAAAGTAGATGTCATGCTCGACAGAGGTCACAAAATAAAAGCACTGGTTGAAAAAATGAACTCAATCATGGAGCACGGCGATAAATCGATGGTCGATAAAGAAACGCTGGACAAATGTTCATCATATGATGATTTTGAAGAGCTGGCTTCAGAAATTAAAGAAATGGGCGATATGATGTCTGAGGTCGAAAAATATGAGGATGATCTGGAAAACTATATCCGTGATGAATTTGGTATTACAAAAGACGAATATAAAGGCCATAAAACAAAAAAAGCATTAAAGATTACACAGGACGATCTGGTTGAGTCATGCGACTATGTTGCTGCACTGACACTGGTTTTCGAAGCTATGTCCGATGAAATGAAATCATTGTTGTTTATCATGAGCGAAATTAAACAAATGGAAGAACTGGAAAACGACATTGAAGATGCTGCTGATGATAAAGATGTGAATAAATCGGAAGTTGAAGAATGCGAATCGTTTAAAAAAGGTGAAAAGCTGCAGGATAAAATGGATAATAAGCTTGAGGAGTTTGAACTGATGTTTGAGTCAGCTTTTTAACCCGGCGGTTTATGAATGGTGACCGGATTTTGAATGCTGAAAAATATTGTACATCATCTCATTCGTGGTTGCCGAAAAACGAATAAAAGAGTAGGCGTAAAAAAATTCTGAACACTATGAAATGGAATATGCTTGTGATGTGTATCGGTCTGCTGGCCATGGTTTCATGCGGTGGATCGAAAAAAGAAGAAGAAAAAAAAGAGGGCGAAAAAGCCAAAACCGCTGCCGATATTAATGTCAAAGACCTGAAAGAAACCTGTGATTATGCCGACGCTTTGCTGATTGTTAAAGAAGAACTAAAGGGTGTACTTGATAAAAATAAGGATGTAAAAGAAGAAGATATTTCTGAGGAAACCAGATTGCGCATTGCTGATCTTGATATTAAAGCGATGGAAATACAAACGGCTATGGATAAAAATGATGTCAACATGATGGAATTAATTGACTGCCCGGCCTATAAAAAAGTTGAATCAATCAAGCTTGAAATTGCTGCCATGATTGAGAAGAAATTCAATTCCGACACCAATGCAGAAGGCGATGAAGCTTTAAAAGATCTGGAAGCCGAAATGGGCGAAGAAATCGAAACCATCCCAAGATAAAACCCGTTTTATTGAAAATAATTAGGGCTGTGCAACATTGTACAGCCTTTTTTTTGTATGAAATTATTGTACATTTGTTTTCTTCGTGGTTGCCGAAAAACGAACAAAAGAGTAGGCCTCAATTAAAATTGAACAATATGAAATGGAATTTACTTGTTATGGGTATTGGACTTTTAGCCATGGTTTCATGCGGTGGATCGAAAAAAGAAGATGATGAGAAAAAGAAAGAAAAAGACAAAAGTGCCACTGATATCAAAGTGAATAAACTGGAAGATGCCTGCGATTTTGCCGATGCGATACTTATTTGTACCGAAGATATGAAAGACATTCTTGATGAAAACATTAAAGAACTGATAAACGAAGATGTTTCCAAGGATGTGGAAAAACAGATGGAAGAAATTCAGGAAATAATGGACGAAATCGAGAGAGCAATGAAGGATAAAAACATCGACGAAGACGATGTTAAGAAATGTGACTCTTACAAGAAAGTTGAAGAAATTGAAAAAGAGGCTGAGCAAATGATTGAAGAACAAATGGAGAAAGAGCAAGAAACAGAAATGAAATCAAATGAAGAATTGGAGAGAGAAGCAATGGAAGGTGATGCTCCAGCTCTCGAATAGGAAGGTTTTAATTAAAATTGACAAGAATTCTGTTGGCAGGTACCATTTGATGAAAAATATTGAAATCCTTTGGACTATTATAAACTTCAAACTGGTATAAAAAGCCAGCCTGATTTTTTCTGATCAATCATTCAGAAAACAACGTCATGAAAAAGGCCGTACGCACACAAGCTGACGGCCTTTTTATTTTATGTAGAAATATTCTTTATCTTTGAAACAACCATTCCGGCAATTGCTGCTTCAGGATTAACGGAGTAATAATCTACAACTATGAACTGGAAACTGTTTTTGCTGGCGTGTACACTTTCTGCTTTAATTTCATGCGGAAACAAATCGAAAAAAGAGGAAACGGATAACGCAAAACCGGTAGCAGAAACCGAAAAAATTCCGGACATCGATACCAGCAAAATGCAGGATGCATGCGACTTTGCCGAGGCCATGCTGGCTTCGTCAAAACAGCTTGTCGCCGAATTAAAACGACTCGAAAAACTCAATCCGTCCACCATGACCGAAAAGTCGTGGAACCGCGCCGATGCATTTGAAGAACAAATATATGACATTGAAACAGCCGCCGAAGACCGGGGCATCGATACAAAAGAACTTGAAAACTGCCCGTCTTATAAACAATGCGAAAACAATCTTGCAGCTGCCGATGCACTTTATGAGAAAATTGAAGATGCGATTCCCGAAGACAAACCAGGAACATCGATATTTCCCATTTCATTTACATCTTTGGCCGGCTCCGATAAAATAAAAAACGCTGCAACACCTGCCACAGCCTGCGATTTCGCTTCAGCGTTGCTTAGCGTTACCGAAGAAATGATGGTCATAGTGAAAGAAAACATCAATAAAGACGAAGCCGATGTTTCGGCCGAAGTTCAGATGAAAGCCGCTGAGCTTGGCTTAAGGGCGCAACTGCTGGCCAAAAAAATGGAAGAAAAAAATATTGATCGCGAGGATCTGCAGAAATGCCCGGCCTACCCGAAGCTCGAAGCGCTGGAAAAAGAAATCGAAATTCTGGTCCGCGACAAAGCCATGGAAATGGGCGTGGAATTCTGATGAAGTATACTTCATTGAAAATATTCCAAAATGAATTATTAAACATGCCTATCCTGACACCACGCATGGTGTCATCCTGATTGCGATAGCTATCGCAAGGTTTCAGGATCTAACATGCGTGGCACATCATCCACAGCAGATCCTGATCTTCATCAGGATGACACTGTGGATGATGATTTTGTCTCGCAATAAGAACGGAGACAAAAATATTATTTGTTTTGGTATTAAAATGATCCGAAAAAATATCCTGCACCACAAAAAGAAAGGCTGCCTTTTGAGCAGCCTTTCCATATCGAGCCATGTCCGGTTATTTTATCTTTGCCAGCATCACTGATTTCTCAATTCTTCTGCAGGCGACTGACATCGGGCAGCATTCGGGTTCTGATTGAAATGTGTAATGAACCTTTTCGAATGGCTTGGTGTTTTGTGTCAACATTGTCGTCATTCCTGAGGAAATCAAATCAGTATTGTTTTTGAACAGAAACAATTCATCCGCTATACCAACATCTGCATCCATCTGAACCGAGTCCGCTGAAAGAGTTTCCGCGTTGTTCTGTCCATTAGCTGACTGATAAATTCCGGCAAACACAAGTAAAAGAACGATTGCGTACAAATGTTTCATAGATTAAAGGGATTAATCACCTTACAAATATACGCTACATTTCCACAAAAACCACATTTCTGTTGTTAAAAACTATCAAATAACAGGTTTTTATACTGCGAATTAACATTTTAACTCAGCGTATTTTCAGACGAGAGCATATTAGCCTGATCGAAATCAATACGCTTACAGGCTCAGAATTTTCCGAATGATAAAGTTGCGTTGGCCGAAAACCCATGTAATTCGTCGCTGGAATATCCTTGCAGACTTAGAGGCGAAGTGAAGCGATAGCTGGCGCCCACCGAAAAACGGATCCATTTCACCAGGTTCAGCTCAACTTCAACGGCAGGCTCGGCAATCAGATAAAAAGCTTCGTCCTGAATGTTCCAGTCGGCTTCGTATGGCTCATAATAATGTGTCTGCAATGACATTGCTCCACCAGCACCCAGCAGCACAGGAAAGGAAACATGCACCGGATAACGGGGCAGCACAATGGGTTGCAGCAACAATCCGCCATAGCCGCCCTGCAGGCTGGAATAATTGCTTCCGGATGAATGTCCGACATACAGATCGTTCGAAAAACCGCCGGCAGCGAGGCCTACAGCAAAGCCATGATCAATAATCCAACCAGCCCTGAAGCCCGTTGTAAAGGCATCGCGCGAATCAATCTGCGTGTAACCGCCGCTCAGTCCCACATAAAAGCCATTCGAATGAGGCTTGTGGCCAAAAAGCGTTTTCAATTCATCGCCCGTTGAATCGGTTTGTGCATAACTGGCCACAACCGCAGAAAATAAAAACAAAAAACCAAACAATAATTTTTTCATGATCTCAGATTTTTGAAGTGAAATGATAACGAATTGTGCAACCAAAATCCCACAGATTGACGCGCATGAGCCTGTCCGGGACAATTTCCGCAAACGGCTTGTAATCGAGTGCAATGCTGAGTGGAAAAGCTTTTAGCGTATATTCGGCCGATAGAAAAAAATCAGCGCCGATGACCGGAACGTGGTTGTATCGTTCCACATCATCAAACCGGTCGTAGCGCCGCGACGCCGTGTTACCGACATGAGCGCCCCACCCCATATTCAATGTAAGATAAGGAAAACAAACACCGGGAAAAGGTCTTGTTTCGCCTTTCAGTACATACAACTGAATACCGTGGTTTCGGTTGAGCAACATGCCTTCGGTCCAGGTATCGGGGCCATCCATCATTCTGACGGTAAGTCCCGACGCAACACCGGAGCGGATGCCGGCCTGCAAATCAAGCTGCTGGCCATTGGAATACCATGCAACCATCATTAAAACCATTACAATTAAACTCTTTTTCATAGTTGCATTATTGATGAATGACCTGACCCGATCCCATCACACTCACGCTGACGGAAGGATTGCCTGAGTAGTACACGTTTCCGCTACCACTGATCACCACATCAAGCACATCGGTAACTGTTGTATAAATGCTTCCCGAGCCTGCTATATCGGCCATGCACTCCTGAACCGGCATGCCATAAGCGTGAATGTCGCCCGAGCCATCAATCTCAAAATCAGCCTGGGTGGCAGCACCAGAAAGGAACATTTCGCCTGAACCATCAATTTCAGCATTCACTTTGGTAGCGAACACCGGCATACTGATGTCGCCCGAACCAGAAATTTTCAGCGAAATCTGAGGAACATTCAATGTGTCGGACTGAATGTTGCCGCTGCCCGACATTTCGACCGAGCTTAATACAGGCGTGTGCACATACACAATAATCGGATAATTGGGGTCCAGATTGCGATGATTCTCAATTTTAATTTCCAGAATATCCCCGTGAACATCGGTATTGATATAAGGAATCAGATTTTCTTCGCCCTCAATTTCCACAAATGCAACACTGTCGCGGATGATTTTCACCTGCAGGGAACCGCAGTTTTCAACACCCGTAAAGCCGCTCACATTGCGCGTTACAGTAACCAGATTGTAATTTCCCTCTATTTCGTGCGGGAAATAGCAGGACTGAAAAGCAAAAACAGACCCTGCAAACAGTAAAATTAAAAGTACCTTTTTCATTTCCGTAGATTTTACCCTAATGTCTTTTGAAAAATCCGAGGGTTGCAAAATCGAATGGGAAAATCTGACTAAATAAATGCAAACTACTGCATGTTTTGTATTCAGATATCTTCAATACTGATAAAAAACATGATTTAACATTTTAATTTTGAAAACGGCTTTCGATATTGTATATTTGTATTCAGACTAATTCTAAATAACATGAAAACCATTATACTTTTCCTTGTCATATTTGCCACGCCGTATATGCTGAAAGCAGATTATACGGTAGATTTTTCAAATCCGGCAACCTATCAGACTACCTGCGGGACAGTTCAGCCATCCCAGTGGTCAGTTTCGGGTACAACCTGCGAACTGCTGCTCCCACCACTGCTTGTCAACACCGATTCATCGAGAAAGATTGACTATTTGATACGTATAAACCAGAGCGGGAATCTGTATAAATCGGATTACCTGACGGTGTATTACAAAAACAGAAAAAGCGGTTCATGGATCAGCGACACCACCATTATCGGACAGCTCAATAATAATGTCAGGGATATATCGGGCAGTTTCACCCTGTACAAGGGCGATACACTGTATTTTAAAATTGTAGCCTACACCCGCTTCACATCAGGTTTTTGGGCAGTTAAATCGGGCGATATTGCTGTAACAGGTGTAACGCCGGTATTATTCCCATTACCGGTTGAGCTTGTTGAATTTGACGGTCAATATAATGAAACCTCGCTGAGCAACCTGATTACCTGGGCTACGGCAACTGAAACCAATAATGCACGTTTTGTTATAGAACGTTCATCAGACGGAGTGATATATGAACTGATAGAAACCATTCCAGGTGCCGGTAACTCCAATACCCTGCTCCGCTACAATTTTGAAGATTATGGCATTAACGGGGATTATTATTACCGCCTGACCCAGTTTGATTTTGATGGAAAATCGGAGACATTCAAACCGCTGTTCATTCAAAGATATGATGATAACTCGTCCTCCAGCC
>CAYSCE010000144.1:0-7672 GCA_964429475.1 uncultured Bacteroidaceae bacterium
CATTTTGATTGATGGCGCCGTTTGAGGGCGATGTCAAGGTCATTGTATTGTGGGTGGTGAAACTCCAAATGGCTGACCATGTGGATGTGTCGGCCGAATGACGCGAACGTGCCCTCCAGTAATAGGTGGTGCCGAACAGCATGTTTCCGGGAGTGTAGCTGGAATATCCGGTTACGGTCGTTTTCACCTGATGAAGCGGACTGTTGAAAGACGCAGTGGTGTCATATTCCACATCATAGTGAGTGATACCGCTTACTGCACCATAATCAAGAGTAACATCTACATTTTGATTGATGGCGCCGTTTGAGGGCGATGTCAAGGTCATTGTATTGTGGGTCGTGAAATTCCAGGTGGCGCTCCACGACGTTGTGTCTGATGCATGACGTGCCCTGACTCTCCAGTAATATTTCTGTCCAAAAAGCAGATTTGCTGTATATGCCGATGTGTAGGAACTGGTATATGATTGCACATGATGCAATGGACTTGCAAATGTTGCACTTGTGTCATACTCGACATCGTAATATGAACATCCGCTCACAGTACTCCAATCGAGCAAAGCATCCACATTCTGGTTAGAAGCGCCGTTTGAAGGTGATACCGGCGTAATATAATTGGCCGTAGTAAAGCTCCACACAGTCGACCAACTGGTCGTATCGACCGAATGACGTGCACGCACTCTCCAGTAATAGGTCTGTCCAAACAGCAGTTCAGCTGTATAAGCTGAGGTGTAAGAAGAAGTATAGGATTGCACATGAAGCATCGGACTGGTAAAAGTCGCACTGGTATCATATTCAACATCGTAATACGTGCAACCGCTCACAGTACCCCAATCGAGCAGTGCATCCACATATTGGTTTGTAGCACCGTTCGAAGGCGATACCAGAAAAACGCCATCCATCGTTGTGAACTGATATATGATGGTCCAGTTGCTGCTGTCGGTGGCGCTGCGGGCGCGGACAGCCCAATAATAAGACGTATTGAATTTCAGATCCGAGGTGTAAAAATAGGTATTCGCTCCCGTCGATATGGCTGTGGCCCCCGCCAGCGTTGGATTTGTACTCAGCTTATATTCATAATAGGTAGCTCCGGTTGATGTACCCCAGTCGAGCATAATATTCACGGCCATCCCGGTAGCACCATGAGAGGGAGACACCATCGACGGAGTGGTGAGCAATGCGAATGATGATGCATGCAACAGCAATGCAGCAATTCCTGCAAGGAAAAGTTTTTTCATAACATAACGGAATTTAATTAGTGTTGTCCTTCGTTGCCGTGCGAACAGGCTTTGTTATTCAGCTTGGTATCTGCTGGGTCCCCTTCGACCAGATAACCAATCTGATGAATATAATCCTTAATGTTGTCCGGAGCAGTGAGTTTAGTATTGTAAGTCACATCAACAATTTTGGTTTCAAGATGTGCAACGGCTGAGACAACACCACGTTTTTTGGGCAATTCGCTTTCGAGTAATGCTTTACCATTGGCGCAATGAAACATGACTTTTATACTGTACACTGCAAGATCGGTCTGTGTGTCTTTTGATCCCGCCGGAGCTGTTTCGGTTTGAGCAGTGGCTCCTACGGCAATGAACAGAAAAATTGCAATCGCAAAAAGTTTGAAGACGTTTTTCATGAGAATGTATTTTATTTGTTAGTATCAGACAAAGTAAAACCTGTTTTCCTGCACAAATATATTCATTTAAAATGAATTAATAATCGCTGCTGCATTCAAACGGCCGACCGCCCTTACAAATCTTTTGCCACAATATTTTGAATCTTTCTGAAAAAAATGTAGGTTTGCACCCTGATAAACGAATTCGCACTGGTATGAAAAAAATTATCGCTATCCGTCATGAGAATAAATATGAGATGGAACGCCGTGTTCCGATTATTCCCGATCATGTAGGAACCCTCATCAACAAAGGATACGAAATCCATGTTCAGTCTTCTTCAAAACGTGTTTTCTCGGATGACGAATACCGAAATGCCGGAGCAATTGTCAATAATGATATTTCAGATGCAGACATCATCTTTGGCGTAAAGGAAATTCCCATGCAGGACCTGATGCCAGGAAAGACATATATGTTTTTCTCTCATGTCATCAAAGGTCAACCATACAACATGCCCATGCTGAAGCGCCTGATGGAGCTGAAATGCAACCTGATCGATTACGAAAAAGTAACCGACGAATTCAATAAACGAGTGATTTTCTTTGGAAAATATGCAGGGCTTGCCGGTATGATCAATACACTGTGGTCGGTTGGACAGCGCTATCAGAAACTGGGCATTGAAACTCCTTTTGTGAAGCTGCGCCAGGCTTACACTTATTCTTCCCTGTCTGAAGCAAAAAACGCCATCAGCAAGGTGGGATACGAAATCATGAAACACGGCTTGCCCAAAGAGCTGCAACCATTCACTGTTGGAATTACCGGCTATGGCAATGTGAGTATGGGTGCACAGGAAATCCTGCACCTGCTGCCGGTAAAAGAAATTTTCCCCGAAGACCTTCCTTTGTTGAAAGACGATATTTCGAACGGAAAAATTATTTACAAAGTTGTTTTCAAAGAACAGGATACTGTAAAACATATCGGCGAGGATCGTCCGTTTGATCTGCAGCATTATTATCAGCATCCCGAAGAATATGTTTCGCGCTTCAATGATTATCTCGAAAATCTCACAGTCCTTGTGCACGGCGCTTACTGGGATGCCCGCTATCCGCGCGTAATCACAAAAAGCGAAATTGCAAAACTGTATTCAAAACCAAATCCGAAGCTTTCAGTTGTTGGCGATATCAGCTGCGACCCGGATGGTGGTATTGAATTTACTCATAAAGGAACTGAAATCGATGATCCCGTATTTGTGTACAATCCCGCAACCGACGCGCCCACCATGGGTTTCGATGGCGACGGCGTTTGTGTCATGTCGGTCGATATTCTCCCAAGCGAGCTCCCGCGCGATGCTTCACGTGGTTTCTCCGATGCCTTGCGTCCATTTATTGAATCGATTGTTGAATGCAATTTCAATAATTCGTATGAGAATCTTACCATTGCACCGGCCATCAAACGCGCACTGATTCTGCATAACGGAGAACTCACCAAACCGTTCGAATACATTTCAAAATATCTCTGATGCCACAGGAACCCGCACGCAGATTCGTTAGCGTAATTGGTCCCAGCTACTGTAAAGTGTCGGATCCGATTTATGCATTTGCGCGCGAGCTTGGAACAAAGCTGGTGGATAACGGCTTCACCGTTTTTTCGGGTGGCCGCCGGGGCATTATGGAAGCGGTTTTCCGTGGTGCTCATGAATCCGAAAAATATTCCTTTGGTGCTACCGTCGGCATTTTGCCCGACAGCAACCGGCATTCGGCCAACCGCTACACCGATATTGCTGTGGCAACAGGTATTGGCTTTGCCCGCAACAGCATTGTGGCACAGAGCGGCGATGTGATTATTGCTCTGGGCGGTGGTTCCGGCACTTTATCCGAAATTGCTTTTGCCTGGCAATATGGTAAAAAAATTATTGCCGCATCGAATTTCGATGGCTGGTCGCGCAACCTGAGCGGAAAGAAACTCGATCACCGCCGCCGCGATTCCATCATTCAGGCCAAGACCGTAGATGAAATTATTGAGCAGTTGAACAAGTTGCTGGTGGTGAAATAGAATTCAAATATTTTAATGCTTTTCGCGGAGAAATTTTTTGTATTGCCGGATCCTTGTTTTACTTTGAAAAGAACTATCCCAAAAAGTGTGTAATGTTTGCTTTCATAAATTAAAAAGGGGCTGAAATAATTTCAACCCCCTTTTTCAATCTTTATTCTTTTACAAATTTCCCTTTGTATTTTTTTGCTCCGGTTGAGTCTTCAAAAGCAATCCAAAATTTCCACAGAGGAGTGTTAATGCCGGCAATATCAAGTTGCGCAGAAGCCGTATCGGTTTGTAACGAGTCGGGGATCTGAGCTTGAACAGAAAACGAACAGGAGAATACAAATGAGAAAATCATTGGAGATAAAATCTTCAAAAAAAATCTATATTTTAATAATTTTTTCATGGTATAGATTATTAGAGGTTTTGTTTTTTACAGCGATGAAATACACCCCTTCCTGAAAATCTGAAAAATCAATCTGACAGAGGCTTTCAATTGGTTCATGTTTCAATATCAATTGCCCTTCCATATTAAAAATCTCAATGTAATAATCTGTTGAATTACTTTCAAACTGAATGTTTATTGATGATGAAACCGGATTTGGAAACACATTAAAATAAAAATCGGTAACCGAATCGGCCGGTTCGGCTTTGAAACGGATCCCGTCTTCATTATAAATAACAAGCCCCCATCCGGTTCCCAACCATTTATTATTGAATTCGTCCACCTCAATATCATATATCACATCGCTGGGCAACGAATCGTTGTAGATATTTATTTGTTTATAGCCCTCTGTTTCGCTGTAGGTAATGAGCCCCATGCTCACCGTGGCAATGTAAACAACTCCTTTTTGATCCTGCACAATATCATATACATGAATATCGGGAAATGGATTTGGCGGAAAATCATCTGAAAATATTTGCCAAGTGTTGTCATTTATAGAATAAACATATAAATATCCATTTCCATCACTGAACCAGTCTTTCCCGGCAGCATCAAGACAGACATTGTGAAAACCTTTATCGTCGCCCAAAACTGAATCCAAAACATTTATACGTACTGCACTGTCTGTACCAGTGTTATACAAAAAAGCACCGTATCCGTCACCTAAAACCATTGTTGAATCATTCAGTCTGTTGATGAACAGGCCAACTCCCGTTGGAGTATTCCCAATATTTGTTTTTAAAGTATCAAATTGTTGCCAGATACTATATGTTGAATCTGAATACTTAAAACCACCGCTGTAACCAATCCACATTCCACCTTTGGGGTCATGATATTGATTGTAAGCTATGCCATGGCTTGCAAAATTTTCCGCATGATAGAAGGAATCTGATTCAAAATAGACACCACCACTGGAACCTTCCTGAAGCATCCATATCCGACCCAGCCGGTCAATTTCAATATCATGAATATAATAACATCCAAACCAGGGGCTGTCGATAAATTCGGTATACGCTGTAACAGTGGTGTCTTCTTTATTAAAATAGGCCAGGCCTCCGTATTCGGTATAAGCTAATCCTGTTCCCATCCATGCATTTCCAATGGAATCAAGCTCGACATCAAAGACGTAATTTACGGGCAAATTGGAATTGCTCGTATTGAACTGCATCCATTTTTGCTGAGCTGAGGCAGCAAAAAACAGGAAAAGTAATATAATGGATAAACTTGCTCTCATAAAATAATGTCCAAGCAAATATAGCAAATATTTTTACAAAAACAAGTTTATTTTTTAATTTTTGACAAGTTGTTCAAAACATCTACAATTCATTTCATTCATACCCGCTCGAATTGTGGCAATTTATGCAATTATGTTACAGAACAATTTACACGAAAGTAAATTATAGAACCGACCGATTTTATTTACTACGTTTGGTGTCATCCTGATTGCGATAGTTATCGCAACGTTTCAGAATCTCCCATGCTTGGCTCATCATCCACCGCAGATCCTGATCTTCATCAGGATGACACGGTGGATGATGATTAAGCCATGCTGTAATGACTTGCTGCCTAAATTATAAATCCTTTTGGTATAAGTGCATTGAATGCAATCATTCACCAGTTTTATACGGTCGCACAACCTGATAGCTGTAATACCGAAGCACTATTCCTGAAGGTGGCTCCGGATCAGTGAATTCTGCATTATCAGGGATACGCTTATTCATGTATTTTCGACCGATAAAGCGAATGGTATTCCCTGCAACCATTAATCTGTTGTCAATTAGCAACGATGTATCCGCAGGTTCGATGTAATAGCTGCTATCCACTGCCAGTCCGGTTTTCAGTCCGGTTTTCTGATCATGTTCATTCAGCTGAACCCACGAAGGACAATCACAGGCATAGGCCATGTACGTTAGCTCCATTGTATCCAATTCAGCACTCAAGGCATCTTTATGGTCATTTGCAATGAGCTCCGGAAGACTTTTTATCAAACTGATTTCATTATACTGTAGAGTAGTATTTTCAGATTCACCCTTTTTCTCTGCATTGGTGCATGAACAAAGTATGGCAACAAACAAGCATACAAAGCGGAAATTCATGACTGTTATTTTTTATTGAATAATTTTCTCAACCTTCTCTCCTTCAGCAACAGAGCCGTCCTTCAGAACTTCCATTTTTTGTGAATGAATAAAAATGGTCAGCGAATCCTTGTATTCATTTCCAAAATCATCGCATACATAATAGGCCATCGAATCCTGTGTGTAAATTTTCAGGTCTTTGCTGATGGTGGTGTAGCCAAATACATGAACACCGCAATTGGGGCCATATTCGCCAATCATTAGTCTTGCCTGATCCATCAGTTGTCCGTTTTTGGCAAACACATTTAATTGCGGTACACCAATATCGCCCATGTGGATTGATATGACACAGTAAAACATAGACGTATCTTCCAGCATTCCCAGATACCACATGGGCATGGACATATGCAGCAGCGAAGTGTCAGATTCAATGGCATCGTAACCATCAAAGCGATTTTGATAATTGTCGATGGTCAATGGCAGCGAAAGGATTTTCTGTCGTTGAATAAAATCACTGAACTGCCGGCTGTTGTCAGGAATTTGTTTCTGCATTCCGGCACAGGAAGCCAGGATACAAACAAAGAAAAGATATGTCAAACATTTCATCATGTTGTATAGGCGTTATTTATAAAGGTCTGATCATTTCAAACTGTTTCCCTTTCAGCTCAATATTTTTTGACAGAAGAAAACCTGTAATGGAACTGCAGTGGGTATCTGTGTTTACAACTTTCAGACTGTTGTGCTGATTCAGACCAATGGCTTTTTTCAACAGCTCGCTGGCGATGCCTTTCCGGCGAAATTGCTGGTCAACAGCCAGTCGCGTAATATCGCCCGAAGCTGGTTCGCAGACACAATATCCAACGATATTGCTGTTGATGTATGCGCCCAGAAAAACAAATCCGTCAACCGATCGCAGTATTGATTCGGTGCTGTTTTGCCACGATGGTTCGAAATCATGAAAAGCAGAAACTTTGTTCAGTATTTCGCCGGTCGTTTGTTCTATGGTGCAAGAAATTCCAGTGGTTGTATTTTGTAAGATGAGCTCATTTTGCTGAACAAAATAATTGAATTCGCGCGTTGTTTCAAATCCGAGATTCCGATACACCGAAACGGCTTTGGTATTGTGTTGCAACACTTCCAGCACATATTGCCGTGTGTTGTTTTCCTGAAGAAACGGAATCGAAAATTCAAACACTTTGGTGGCCAGTCCCTGTCCGCGATATTCTTTTAATGTACCTGTTCCGGTATCGTAAGCTGTTGAAATACCGTTGTAAATTCCTGTGCCGTTTAAGGTAAACGCCACTATGTCGTCATGATCAAATGCTGCAAAAGACAGCTCGGGATTATAACCGCGTCTTTTAAGCATGGCCTGCAACTGGTCGCTGTTGATCTGAACTTCGTATTCCGAAAATGCTTTGCTGAATGCGCGATAAATAATATCGAAGCTGGTGTTTTTCAACGATTGTATTTTCATATCACTGAATTTCTTCCGGATCCTGGATGTCGCTGGTT
>CAYSCE010000145.1:0-7640 GCA_964429475.1 uncultured Bacteroidaceae bacterium
AGTGACCGCCAACCAGGCCCGGCTGAAATTTCAGGAAATTCCATTTGGTGCCTGCGGCTTCCAGCACATCGAGTGTATTGATGCCCATGCGTCCGAAAATAATCGATAGTTCATTCATCAATCCAATGTTGATGTCGCGCTGCGTGTTTTCAATAATCTTGGCCGCCTCGGCAACCTTGATGCTTGGTGCACGATGTACACCGGCTTTTATCACAAGCTCATAAATCTTTGCAACTTCTTCCAGTACTTCAGGTGTATTGCCCGATACAATTTTCACTGTGTTGGTAAGTGTATTCACTTTGTCACCAGGATTGATGCGCTCAGGCGAATAGCCTACATTAAAGTCCTGCGGAAATTTCAAACCACTGACTTTTTCCATAATCGGAATGCAATCTTCTTCAGTTGCTCCAGGATAAACCGTCGATTCAAAAACAACCGTGTCACCTTTTTTCAGAATCTTGCCAACTGTTTCACTGGCTTTGACCAGCGGGGTCAGATCGGGCAGATTGTGATTGTCGATCGGTGTCGGAACAGCAACAATATGAAAGGTTGCATCCTTCAGATCTTCGGTTTTCCAGGTGTATTGGATACGTTTATTCAGAAATTCCGACGAAGGAATTTCATCACTCGGATCAATATTATTTTTCATCATCTCCACACGGTCGGGCTTGATGTCGAAGCCAATCACATCAATGGTTTTCGCAAATTCAAGCGCAATAGGAAGACCTACATATCCAAGGCCTATAACCGACAATTTCGTCTGATGATTGAGCAGTTGTTCGTACGTGTTCATCGCTTTTACAGTTTTATAGATTTCAAAATGGGGTGAAAATCTCCGCTCAGAGGAGCAATGGGTGTATTGCGGATGTTATACACCATTTCAATGGAACGACGGGCATCCTCAAGCCCGAAACCGTTACCTGATAATATATGTTTGTAACTCTCAGTATGCAATTCGGTGAAACCTTCCGAAAACTCAAATTCAGAGCCGTTTACACGAATAGAACGGAAAGTCCTTTTCTGACCTTTCACTTCTGCAGGCAAATCATTTTCATCGATGCTCAGAAACCATCGCACATTCGCACGTTTCAGGCGGAAAAAACCTGCAGCTTTATCGCCGTTATGCAAGTGAACAACCGACTGTTCAACGTCGCCGAAAATCCAGGTGAGCATGTCGAAAAAGTGAATACCAATGTTGGTGGCAACGCCACCACTCTTGCTTTCATCGCCCTTCCACGAACGATGATACCATCGTCCACGGCTGGTGATGTATGTCAGATCTACATCGAAAAATTCACCCGGCTTCGACTCAATTTCTTTTTTCAGATTGCGGATGGAATCGTGTAAACGCAGCTGCAAAATATTGTTGATGCGCATGCCTGTTTCGTGTTGTATTTCGGCCAGTGCATCAATATTCCACGGATTCAGCACCAATGGTTTTTCGCAGATGACATTCGCCTGATTCCGCATGGCAAGCCGGATGTGAGCATCGTGCAGATAATTCGGCGAACAAATACTTACATACTCGATCTTGCTGTCGCCCGCTCTGCGCATCTTATCCAGATGGCGATCGAAACGTTCCGGCTCGCTGAAATAATCCGCCTCGGGAAAATACGAATCAATGATACCTATGCCGTCGTACGGATCAAGCAACGCTGTGAGACGATTGCCCGTGTCCCTGATGGCTTTCATATGTCGCGGCGCAATGTATCCGGCTGCGCCAATGAGTGCAAAATTAATCATGTTTCTGTCAGAGTTTAGTCACTGTTCCATTGTTGAGACGGTACTGGTCGCCGCTTTCGGGGCAAGTGGCCAGGCCGTCATTATCAAAATTCAAACGATGTCCGTATTCACTCACCCAACCTATCTGTCTTCCAGGATTGCCAACGATCAGTGCAAACGGAGCAACGTCTTTGGTAATAACAGTGCCGGCTCCGATCAAAGAATATTCTCCGATCGTGTTGCCACAAACAACCGTTGCATTGGCTCCAATCGACGCGCCTTTTTTTACCAGTGTGGTTTCATATTGATCGCGGCGGATAATGGCACTGCGCGGATTGGTAATATTTGTAAACACCATGCTGGGCCCCAGAAATACATCGTCTTCGCATATTACTCCAGTGTAAATCGACACGTTGTTCTGCACCTTCACATTGTTGCCAAGCACTACACCCGGCGACACCACAACATTCTGCCCGATATTACAGCCTTTACCCAGCATGCATCCCGACATGATATGCGAGAAATGCCATATTTTACAGCCTTCGCCGATGTTGCAGTTTTCGTCAATCACACTGGTCGGATGTGCAAAAAAATCTGCCATGTTTCTATTTGTTTAAAAATTCAAGTACCGAATCCGTAATGAATTTCAATTGCTCTTCGTCGAGCTCGGTATGCATCGGAAGCGAAAAAACATTTTCCGATAACCATTCAGTGTTCGGAAAATCGCCTTGCTTGTAGCGTGGATCCAGATAGGCTTTCTGCAGATGCAACGGCACCGGATAATAAATCATACACGGAATGCCACGTTCCTGCAAAAAGGTAATCAGCGCGTTGCGGTCAACACCCTGTCCGATGAGCGTGTATTGATGAAATACATGACGCGATTTGTTGTACCGGAAAGGGACCATCAGTTTCGGATGATTCGAAAATGCTTTGTCATAATAGTCGGCAGCAGCAATACGAGCCTTGATATAATCGTCGAGATATTTCAGTTTGACATCGAGCACCGCAGCCTGAATACTGTCAAGGCGGCTGTTGACGCCGATTTCGTCGTGGTAATAACGAACTTTCATTCCGTGATTCACCACAACGCGCAGTTTTTCTGCCAGTGCATCATCATTGGTAAATACGGCACCACCATCGCCATAGCAGCCCAGGTTCTTCGACGGGAAGAAACTGGTACAACCCAGATGACCAATGGCTCCGGTCTTTTTCGAACTGCCATCGTTGAAATAGTAATCCGAACCAATGCTCTGGCAGGCGTCTTCAATCACATACAGGTTGAATTCTTTGGCCAGCGCCATAATCTCTTCCATAGGAGCCGATTGTCCGAAAAGATGAACCGGAACAATGGCTTTTGTTTTTGGAGTGATGGCTTTGCGGATGGCATCGATCGAAATGTTCATCGTGTCTTTCTCCACATCCACCAGAACCGGCGTCAGATGCAGCAACGCAACCACTTCGGCGGTAGCAATAAAAGTGAATGAAGTAGTAATGACTTCGTCGCCAGGCTGCAGGCCCAGAGCCATCATGCTCACCTGCAATGCATCGGTGCCATTGGCACAGGGAATCACATGTTTAACGCCCAGATATTGCTCCAGATTCTTCTGAAAGCGCTGAACAGCAGGGCCATTGATAAAAGCGGTGCTGGTGACCACCTCGCTGATGGCCTGATCAATTTCGGGCTTGATTTTCTCGTATTGACCCTGCAGGTCAACCATTCTGATAGGCTTCATGGAAATTTTTGTGCAAAGCTAATAAAAAATGAGGTGCAAAAACAGGGTATTCGTCGCCTGTTTTCTTGATATTTGTTCAGTGAATTTCAAAATTCACAGTGCCTTAGCATTTACATATAGCTGCCATTCAGGATGTATATTCCTGAAGAACATCACTATCAATAATTTAAAGAAATAAATGTTACCTGCCGATCAGCTCCAGCACCCCATTGATAAACGTCAGCGGATGTGCCGGATTTCCGGGTACATACAGATCGGGCTTCACCAGGTCGAAAAACCGCCTGTCAAGCGCATTCCCGGCAGAAAAGATGCCGCCTGAAATCGCATCAGTTCCGACAACAATACAGATTTTGGGCGACGGCACTGCATCCCAGGTAATCTGAAGGGCACGCGCCATGTTTTCCGAAACAGGCCCGGTAATCACAATGCCATCCGAATGGCGCGGCGATGCCACAAACTCAATTCCATAGCGGCCCATATCGAAATTCACATTACCGGCTGCATTTAATTCCATCTCGCAGCTGTTGTCGCCCGCAGCCGAAACCTGACGCAGCTTCAGCGATTTGCGAAACAACTTCTTGATTTCCTTTCTGCGCAATGCGTCATTGAAGCCGATCGGCTCTTTCTGTCCCGGGAATATTTTCAGCTTCTCCGGATCATTGGTGGCAATTTTATAGTCGTTGGTAAAAACAACTTTATCGGGCAATGCAAAATGACATTCTTTGCAGAACACACATTTGCCAAGGTTCAGACAAAACTTTTCCTTCTCAAATGCCTGCACCGGACACAAATCAACCAGAAAATTCATTTCTTCTGCAGCCAGATCAGCACTCAGTTCGGGACGGCCACGAAAACGTTCGGTTAGTACCGCATTCTTTAAATCCGGAACAAACTGCTTTCCGTGATGCAGTAAAATAGAGGCTTCGGGCAATCCGAAATAAATATTACGGATGTTTTTATTTTTCTCGGTTTCCTTTTCGGGTGGTACCGGAAGATGTATATATCGGCTGTATTCCATGGTTCTGTGCTTTTATAAATCGTATCCGCAGTAACTCAAATTGAAACTTTTATTGCACACCGGAAAATCGGATATCTGCTGATTGCGCACAGCAAGTGCAAGTCCAAACCAATTGTGCATCGAAGGATCTTTCACTTTGTATTGTGCAATGTCTCCATTTTGATTGGTAACAGCAACATGAACAATTTCGCCACGCCATGCTTCAACCATCGACACTGTCATACAATCAGCCTGCAGCGCCATTTTGTAATCAGGTGCCGGCATGATTTCATTTTGCAATTTTGCCAGGTCGCGCCATTTCGAAATCAGATCGCGAAGGAGTTCTATCGATTCATGTATTTCGCCACGCCGCATCAAAGCACGCGCCAGCACATCTCCGCTGCTGAATGTCACCGGCTCATAGGTAAGACTTTTAAAATACTGAAACGGATGCGAACTACGTACATCGCGCTTAATACCGGTCATTCGGGCGGCCATTCCGGTAAGACCTGCATGAATTCCCTGACTATGCGTCACTGTACCGATGCCATCAAAACGGCTCAGCGAGCCAGGCATCGAGTATAAGTGTGATACCATCTCTTCGAAACGTCGCTCCACAGATTCCAGATTTTTCAAAATTTCCTCAGCTTCGCGTTCACTCATCGGATAGCGCGTTCCGCCTGGACGGATAAATCCTTTCCCAAACCGATTGCCACACCAATACTGGGTTGTATTAATAACAACCGTGCGCAGCGATTCGCAAACAACCTGTCCCAACTGATAGGCAATATCGCCGCACAAAGCAGCAGTATCACCCAGATGCACGGCAACACGCTCCAGCTCCAGTGCAACAACCCGCTCCAACTGCAGCTTTTCAATCACCTCAACATTCGATGCTTTCTCAATCAGTTGCGAAAAACACAGCGAATGACCGACAGCCGTATCACCAGCAATCTGATCACTCAGCAAAGCTTTATGCAACAGGTTTTTCTTTTCAGCGAACAAACTTTCGACACCCCGATGCTGATATCCGAGATGAATTTCGAGATGATATACCTGCTCGCCATTGCAGATAAAACGAAAATGTCCGGGCTCTATTACACCTGCGTGAACCGGACCTACGCCAACTTCGTGGAGATCGGGAGAATCAATTTTAAAGAAAGGATAATCATCCATCTTCGATTGCTGATCGGCGCGGTTGTGAGGCCACCGTACCGGCTTCAGCCAGGGATGACCAGGAAATTCAACACCAGAATTTTCATACATCTCGCGCTCAAAAATATGCATGCTCTGATGTACTGCAGTCAACGATTCCAGCGATGCATTTTCGCGCTGACACTCATGTGCATATATTCTCAGCTGATGCATCTCATCATCTGCAACAATGCAGTAAAATTTCAGAATATGACCGGCCGGTACACAAAAATATTGAGCGATGTGTATCGTGTCCTTCTTCAGTAAATCCGATATTTCCTGATAGAACTGCACATAGTCAATCACCGGAATATCTGACAGAAAGCAGCTTCCGGGATTGGTATCCAATAAAAAATAATTCTCTTTCATAACCAAACTTTTAAGGCAATCCGGCAATGCTTTGATAAATGACAGAATTCAGAAAAGGCGGCTGGTAAAAACACAACACAGCAACAATAAGTAACAGCAAAAACTGTGGCACTGTTTCTATGATGCGGACCTTGTCGGGATCAGGAAAATCGCCCGGTTCGGCCGGATCCGAAAACAGAATGTGCAGCAGACGAGTCAGCATGGCATAAATCACCGCAGTCAGCAATAATGCAACCAGCACAAAAGTAAGCCAGTTCTTCTGTTCAATAAGCGACTGAAAAATTAACAGCTCACTGATGAATAATCCTGAAGGCGGAATCGCCAGAATAAACACCGCACAGCACAGCAGTAACAGCCCGCCTGCGGGATATTTACGCATATAATTTCCTGTTGCTTTTAATTCATAAGTGTGCATCACTTTTTTAAATTGTCCCATGTGAAAAAAGATGGAACTCTTAACAAGCGAATGCAAAATGATGAGCAGAAACGCTGCGTAATAACCTTTTAAACCCGCTCCCAATCCTATGGCTACGAGTCCCATCATTTCAAGACTCGAATACGCAAACATGCGTTTGATATGATATGCTTTCAACATATATCCGGCTGCCACCAGCAGCGACAACACACCTGTCAGCATAAGCGAGTGTTGCATGAACGATAAAATTTCCGTAGATGAAAACAATGTATACACTCTGAAAATAGCCAGGAATCCGACGTTCATGAGGGTTGTCGAAATCAGTGCACTCACTGGTGCCGGTGCCACCGAATGCGCATCAATAGTAACAGAATGCATGGGAAACAAACCCATTTTGGTACTGAATCCAACCAGCACAAATACAAAAGCAACTTTGAGATAAATGGGATGCGCTGTGCTGACCAATTGCGAGAACTCATCGAAAGTCAGACTGGCAGCGTCGTAACGACCGTAGATAAATCCGAGAAATAAAATGCCGAGATAGGCAATCGAAATACCTACCGAGCAAATAAAAACATATTTCCACGTTGCTTCGAGCGAAAATTGTGTGCGGTCATGATAGATCAGTGCCGCCACTGCAAGCGTTGTTGCTTCAACAAAAACCCATAGCATGGTCATCGAATCCGACAGATAGGCGCCGCTCATAAATGTCATCAGTGCAATCATCGAAATGTGATAAATGCTGTGATGCCTTACTGTATCCTGCGCTGTGTAACGAAATCCGTGATAGAACGTCGGCAATGAAATCAATGCAAGAACGCTCAGCAATAAAAGTCCTTCGTGGCTGAATACAAAATATCGCAGCGGTATGACATCCACATGCACCCAACCATACACGGTGAGGCCAATCAGTCCGCATACATACAACAGCGACACGGCCTGCGTAAACCATTTGCTGCGGACAAGCAGAATGGCAAAAGCAAAAATCAGCGCCGATGAAAAAAATAAAATCAGTTCCATTGTTTAATCCTTTAACTGGGTTAAATCGCCTGTATCCGGCTTCAGGCGCAGGCCAAAGAAGCCAAGTATCAGTACACCCACAAAAATATCGAGCAGCATTGCAACATTGATAAACGCCGGCATTTCGTTCCCAAGTGCGATGGAAAATAAAAATACGGCGTTTTCAATGATCAGAAATCCGATGAGG
>CAYSCE010000146.1:0-7586 GCA_964429475.1 uncultured Bacteroidaceae bacterium
CAAATTTTGATTTCTAATCGAATGTCTCTTGTTTTCATATTTGTTTATTTAGAAAATCCAGAAAATGAAGACAAAATAAAGACCAGCACCAATAAAGAGGACCGCAGCAACAAGCCGGAACCACTTTTCAAAGACTTTAATTTTGTTGTAAAAAGTTCCCACGCCCGACATACTGAAAGCCAGTAGCCATGCGATAATGATAACCGGCAGTCCTGTTGCAATGGCAAACACCGGAGGCAGTAATAATCCGTCGGGGCTGGTTAAGGTCATTGGAATGAGCATGAGAAAATAAAACACGCCACTGCTTGGGCAAAAAGCCAGTGCGAAAATCACACCCAGCAGGAAAGCCCACCACGAGCTGCCTCCAGAGGCTTTCTGTTCAACTTTCTCTGATAATCCTCCGCCCTTTCGTGATAAACGGATTTTGAAAATATTCAGCATCAGCAAACCGATCACGAGCAGCAATGGTCCAAGAAATTTTTCGCCATACTCGCTGAATAACTTTGCAACTTTAAACGAGCTTGCGCCAAAATAAATAAGAATCCCAAGCCCTGAATAGCTCACCAGGCGACCAAAAGTGTATAGCAAGCCGTTGTAGAATATTTTTCGCTTCGAAGAAATTTCGCGGCTGATAAAACCAATGGCAGTGATATTGGTCGCCAACGGGCAGGGACTGATAGCAGTCATAATACCCAGCGCAAAAGCAGCCAGAATCGGATATTGGGCGTTTTCGGCCCAGGCTTGTAGAAATTCGGTCATGTTCGGTTAGTTTGTAAAGTTCATCAAGTTTGTAAAGTTGAAAGATGTCGTGGAAGTTGTCAGTTGTCAGTCCGCCGCAGCGGATATTCAATGGTCTTAAACGTTTATCCCCAAAATTACGATAGTTGGTTCCTTTGAAAACGACTACGGACGTAGTCGAATATTAATAGCCCGATGCCCTGAAAGCTGAGTAGGCGAAGCTCAGGGCTGCGGGGACAAAGCACGCAAAGCACCTTTGAAAAACCAAAAATAAAAAAGTCCTGTTTCATGAGTGCAAAATGAGTGGAAGTTGCCAGTGGCCAGTTATGAGTTATGAGTGATGAGTGATGAGTTTGCGAGAGTAGCCAACAGGCGACAGGCGATAGGCCTCAGACTGCAGGCGTTGTGCGTTGTGCGTTGAGCGTTGAGCTTTATTGCAGCTTCATCAGTTCGTCAATTTTCTCCCGGAGCTTTTCGACAAAGAGTTCGGGCTTGCCAATTTTCGAAAAACCAAGATCGGTGATATCCACAATCACTTCTTTTCCATCGGGTAAAAGGCGCGTCAGCACAAGGGTTGAGCCATATGCCGAATATTTTTTTACCAGTTCGGCGTTCTCTTCCAGTTCGCAGTTAAATGTTTTGAAAACAATAGTGCTGCTGTCGATTTGTGCTTTATAATAGGTGTTCAGCGTTTCAACCGTCACTTCTTCAATTTTCTGACAGGTTGCACAGCGGTTGGTGATGTGGAAATCGTACACAAGCAGTTTTGTCTGTGCCTGCGCTGCAAGCGTCACACAGAGCAGAGAAAAAAGTATCAGGAGATTTTTCATAGTGGTTATTTTAAGTCTTTTACAATTTGTTCGCGCAGCAATTGTTTGAATTCATCAGGCTTGTTTTTAGCCAGTTTAAATCCCTGAGCCGTAAAATCGGTACGGGTTTCTTTACCCTGAAACGTTCTTGTAACAAACAGCGCTGTTCCGAAAGCTTCGTACTTTTCGCACAATGCCGCATTTTCCTTTGCTTCTGCATCGACTTCAAGCAACTGTACACGGCCTGCTTTTACTTCGTTTTTGAAAACATCCTGCAGGATTTCATTTACCCCATTGCCTATTGCGATGCATGACGCACAGCGGCGTGCCGCATGAAACAAATAAATGGTCACTTTAGGAACTTCTACTTTTTTCACAACGATGGCTGTATCACCGGATTCCTGAATGGTTGTGTCGGTTTTTTCAACATATACGGCCTTAACCGAATCTGTTTTTTCGGTTTCCTGTTTGGAACCTCCGCACGAAGACAGCATGAATGTAGCACAAGCTGCAATCAGAAAGAGCGTTATTTTTTGCATGTGGTTGGATTTATAAATTTCTCAAAAATTTTTTTTGCCTTTTCCCAATTCTCTGTATTTACGCAATAACGAATGGTCGGGAGCTCAATTTCGCCCTGAATAAGGCCGGCAGCCTTAAGCTCCTTCAGGTGCTGCGATAATGTGGAACGCGCAATGGGAACTTCGGTTATCATTTCACCGCTGGTGCAACAGCCCACGCCATCGCAGCGGTTCTCCTGAATCAGTCTTTCCATTATATATACGCGCGCGGGATGGCTGAGTGCTTTGGCGTATGCAGCCAGCTCCAAATGTTCTTCTTTAAATGCAGTTTTTTTCTTCATACGTTCATTTCGCATTTGAAATGAGCTCTTTCAGCTCACTAACCGAAGGCACACGGCCGGAAAGGACGACCTTTTCATCAATAACCAGACCAGGGGTGCGCATAATGCCATAGCCCATGATTTTCATGATGTCTTCTTCTTTGACCACGCTGGCATCAATGCCAAGCTCTTCAACGGCCTTGCGGGTAGCGGCTTCCAGATTTTTGCAATTGGCACAACCGGTGCCCAGAACTTTAATTTCCATAATGCGTCGTTTTTATATTTCGCAAAAATACGAAATATTTGATATGTTTCGTAAAAAGACGAAATATTTTCACCCCGACATCTGACTTGCCAAACTGACACCAAATTGTCGGGAAGCACCCAACATTTTGGCGTCCGCCCAACATGATTTTTGAAAGGGAGCGGACCCGGAATCGTTGGGTGCTTTCGTTCCTTTCTCACCGACGATTCCAGGTCAGCAATGCTTCTTGTCAGCCTATCCAAGCTGACGCTAAAATGTCGGGGTGGGTTACCCTTTTCTTTCTCTCGGGCGCAGCTGACACACACAGCTGCCGCTCAGGCGCTCGTTTTTATCGACCACCACCGGCATACCGTCGCGCTCCCATTCCACCAGACCGCCGGCCAGATTGATGATGTTTTCAAATCCCAGATCCTTCAAAATAATCATAGCTTCGTGGCTGAATAAACCAACCGAATCGGCCACAATGAGTACACGATTGTCGGGCAGATGATCTGCAAATTCTTTCAGTTTTATATGATGGCACGAAATAAATTCGGGCACTCCAAACTGTTTGAAAGCCGTGAGTGCCGGATCGCGTACATCAAGCAGCATTGCGCCGTTGAGACATGCCTCGTATGCATCCGTCGGAGTCAGATTCAGAAATCCGGCTGAGGTGAAAGTTTTTTTTAAAATATTGTCGGAGATGGAGTTCATTATATCAGATTCACAAAAACAACCTCAAATATACAATGCAATTTATCTGATTACAAAAAAGCAGAGTATCATTTTGACATTTTCCTCAAATATTATAATTTTTGAGGATTTGATTCCTCAAATATTATGGTTTTTGAGGAACTGATTTCTCATATATTATGGTTTTCAAGGAATCTGATTGAATGATTCTGCATTAAAACCGCTTAAGATCCGATTTCTTGAAATTCCACTCAGGTGTATGAATGTCATTTGAACAACCCAGACTGTACCATGGGCTGATTTCAGGATTATCGGGATTAATGAGAATCTGAATTTCCTGAGCCGGCATATAGCTCTGGGCAAGCAAAAAGCGCTTCTCTCCGGTAGTTTCGTTTTCGATCATGTCAACCACAATAACAGCATGTCCGGGCGAACCACCCTGAATTAATACATCTCCGGGGCGCATGTCGTCCCAATTTACAGCGTTCAGCTCTTTGTTAAGCGAAAGTGTTCCAGCATACATGAAAACTGTTTCGAGATAATTCCAGAGATCATCAGGAGTATTCGACGCAGCACTCCGGGCCACCCAGCGACAATCATTTCCTTCAACTGAAATACGTTTGCCGCTCATCCATTTTGAATAATCGGCACGAAATCCATTGGTAAAATTGAAATGTATGTCATTGTATTTTTTTTGATGCCACAAATATTCCGCACGCAGTCTGATGACTGCATCGGCGCACTGGTGCAGGTTTTTGGTTCCAACAGGTAAATCAACAACAGCACAATATACGCCTTCGGGTGACTTTTCCCGACCATCGAAGAGCTTAACTTTTTCACCGTCAGGCTTCAGCGGAAGCGATCGGAGATAAAAGCCAAAGGTTGTGGAATCCGCATCCAGCCTTGCAAATCCATCTGGTACTCCAAAGCGTTCCTCAATGGACCGTCCTTCGCTGTTGATAAGAGTACTGTTCACCTGTCCGGAAGACTGGCTGCCGCATGAATAAACAATAAGCAGCATTGAAACTGCGGCAAGCAGAATATTCAGCCGGTATTTATTTATTAACAACATCCGGATACAACTTTTTATAATTGCATTCCAGCGGGTTTGGGTTGCCGGGTTCGTGCAAATGCATGCCATCGCCACGACACCATTTCCACAGGTCGCAGTTTTTACAGGAGCCTGTTTTGAAAGATTTGCGATCGCGGAATTCCTTGAAGCGGTTGTCCCAGACATCGAGAAAATCGTCTTTGTAAATATTGCCCTGCACAAAGCCCCGGTTGATATTGGGACAGGCACAGATATCGCCGTTGGCTAACACCGAACCTACGTGAATACCGGCGCGGCAGAAGAAAACACCATCGCGTACCAGACCTTCGTAATCGCCCAGAAAGCCGTCGCAGCCGGTCGATGATTTAATTCTGCCTTCGGCGCGGGTACGCAGAATGAAATCGAAAACCGCACGGAATTTTTCATCATCGAGCATCAATTCAGGATTTTTAGCTGCGCGACCGATGGGATCTATCATAAACAACCGCCAGCGCTTCACACCCAGGTCAATCAGAAAATCCCTGATTTGTTCAAGTTCTCCGAAGTTGCGCTGATTGACGCAGGTGACCACATCGTACACCATATCGGGTTCAGCGGCCAATAGTTTAATGGCATTGACAGCGCGTTCAAACGATCCTTCCCTTCCCCGCAACCAGTCGTGATTGGCTTTGAGTCCGTCGAGGCTGATGGTTGCCGAGCGAAGTCCCGCATCGCGCAGTGATCGGAAACGTTCGGGTGTCATGGCGTAGCCATTGCTCACCATGCCCCATGGAAATCCCATTTTCTTCAATTCAGTTCCGACTACTTCGAGGTCCTTGCGTACAAGCGGCTCTCCGCCTGAGACAACAATCATGACTTTGTTCGGATTGTATCTTTTGGCCACCTGACGGCAGACATTTAAAAAGTCTTCGGCCGGCATGTCGGGCGCGTTT
The DNA here is from genome assembly GCA_964429475.1 of uncultured Bacteroidaceae bacterium. Lineage (GTDB taxonomy): Bacteria > Bacteroidota > Bacteroidia > Bacteroidales > DTU049 > GWF2-43-63. The sequence goes on from CAYSCE010000146.1 coordinate 5,306, forward strand.
TCAACAATTTTGCAATCACTTCCGCAATGCAGACACGCAATGTTGCAACGCGATGTGCATTCCCAGAAAAAATAGCTCAGATCGTGCAGTTTGGCCTGCACACGCACATAGCGCGCATGAATATTAAAAACCATTCGTTTCTTCAGCGGAAATTGTCTTCTCAGTCTTCCCATAATATTCGGTTCATTTAAAGCCCGGGCTTATCGGTTTTATACGCGGGCATGGCGCCGTAACCCGTAGGTTGAATGGGCGCCGGATTATAATCGGGTTTCACCGGTTTGATGACTTGTTTGGCAACAGAGTCCTGAACAGGTTTTATTGTTGATGAATCCTTCAAGGCAACGGTCGTATCAGTTTGCGTTGTCTCCAACTGATCCGTTTGGGTGTTTTGCGTTTTCTGATTGCATGAAACCAGCGTAAATACACCTATTTCAAGAAAGACAAGGCAACGGCAAAGGGTCCATGCCGAAAGATTTCTATACTTGGTAAGAAACTTCATCAACAGTGTTTTTTACATGAATACGGCAAGTACTACTGTTGATTTCTGAAATCGGGCCGAACACCATATTTGGTTGCCTGCGGTTCGTTAAAATCATCCGGGACACCGTATTTGGTGATTACGGGTCCAGGAACCGGTTTTTGCTGAGCTTTGGCTTTTGCAATGCTGTCTTCGCGCAATTTGGCCAATGAATCGCTTTTCACTTGGTCAAGACTGTCCTGGTTAATCTTAATCTCAGGCTTTTCAGCAACATCATTTGCAGGTTTTTCTTTTTTATCACCACCTGAACAGGCAGTCAGAAAGCCGGCCAGGCCAATAACAGCAAGCATATGCTGCAGCAGGCGTGCATTGAGCGAAAGAATGCGGTAACGGATTTTGTGGCTCATGATGTTTTGGGTTTGAAAGTCAAAGATAGTAAAAAGCTGTTGCGCGAAGAAAGATTCCTCGGGCAGCGGAGATTTATTGTTTCGGTATTTTCGGGACAATTACACCATAGAGCGTGACCGGCCGCGTTGTATCGTATTGCGGCGTAATCTGAATCACACCGTAGTCGGTCTGAATTTCGGGATTGTAATAATTGGGCTTTATGGTATCAACCGGAGTTGAAACAACAGTATCCTGCTGTTTCGGATCGGGCTCTGCAACCTGCTTTTCGGATGTTCTGCAGCTAGTAATCATAACAGGTAAGCTCAGCAAAATGAGCAGTCGGCGCATCATTGCAGCGCTCAGATAGTGAATGAATTTTATTTTCATTTTGCTTTTCATAACTCCGGAGCTTCAAAATTAATTTCAATGCTTTCCTGAAAAATGGGAGTTGCAACAACTCCGTAGCAAGGCGTCACTGTGACAGGACATTCATAGACCGGAATCAATGTATCAGCTTTTACAACCGGCACTGTATCCGGTTTTACAGCAACTTCAACAACCAGATTCTGTGTAGTATCGGGCGTCGTTGGAGTATTTTGTGTTTGTTGCGGAACATGGCAGGCGGTTGCAAACAAAGGCAGACTGAACAGCATCAGTAATCGCTGTAGCAATGCGGCATTCAGTCGACGGAAAATATTTTTATCAGGTCTGCTCATGTATTAATTGCGCGGTACGCCGTATTTGGTTTGAATCTGTTCAGGTATTCCTGGTACCGGTACGCCGTATTTGGTTTGAATCTGATCGGGGACAGGCACACCATACATGGGCTGATCCTGCATCGGATCGGGCTCGTACACCGGTTCGACACCATATTCGCAGATCGGGCCGTAGTCGGGCGGAATAACAGGAGCAATATATTTCACAGGTTGTTTATTCGCATCAGCCAGACTATCCTTTTTATGTTTCAAGGCTATGGAATCAGCTTCAGCTTTTGCAATGCTGTCGGCCCGATAAACCGAATCGCTGCTTTGAATTTCTTTTTTTGAATCCTGATTTACCGCATTATCCTGATTGGAAGAATTGCTGCAAGCTGAAATGACGGCCGAAAGGCTCATCAATGCAAGGATGTTTTTCAGCAATCGCGCTCTGAGCCTGTAAATTCTGAAAAGCAAGCGGTCGTTCATGAGAGTGGTTTTTAAAAGTTAGCGCAAGATAAGATGATTTCGGGAGAAAAGTTCATAAAAAGTGGTCAGTTGTCAGTAGTCAATAGCCAGTGGTCAGCTGAAAGCGCCGACCGAAGCGTCGCCGCGGCGACGGTGTTTTATCACGTGTTTAATAAACGTTTATCCCAATGACCATAGTTGGTTCCTTTGAGGCGATCAGCGGACGCTGATCGAATAATATTAGCCTTGGGCG
>CAYSCE010000147.1:0-7578 GCA_964429475.1 uncultured Bacteroidaceae bacterium
GCTATGTTTTTTCTTGCCCACTTTGGACTACTGTATAATTCACATTGGTATTATTCTTATCGCAAACAAACAATCGATAATCTTGCAACCATAGGTTTTATGAAGGAATACTGGCGCTATATTTCCGAGTCATTCCCTGATCCGCACAAGGTACTAAAGAAAATTAAAAAGACACGTAGCTTCGATGAATACGAAGATGCCGTTGCAGAAGTATTTCAACTGAACAGCTGATTACTGAAAGCTGATTACTGAAAGCTGAATTCTGCTAAAACAAAAAACCCGTCCCCAGATACAGCCCTTTGTCTCCGTCATTTTTATTCAGACTGAAGCCATAATCCACCGACAGAATAAAATTGTCGTTCATGACAAAATGTACCCCTGCGCCCACCCCGTGATGCCATGAGTCTTTGCTGTTGTACAAAGCCAGCGATGGATAGCCGGTGTGTATCTGATGAATGGAATACTCAACCGGATCGGTCACCATGCCGAAATCGTAAAACGGACTCAGCTTGATTTCGATTTTCTGGTTAATGGCTTTGAACGTAGCTGCGCTCCAGCGCAATTCAATGTTTCCATAGAAAAATCCATCGGCCCAGATGCGGTTACGCAGCACACCACGCAATGTTTTGGCACCACCCAGACCTTCGGCAATGGTGTTGTTGCAAAACGACTGCGAAACATACGACATATAATAAAAAGGTGCCTGCCTGCCCAGCGCATCCTGCCAGGCCAGACGTGAAGCCAGTGTCAGCTTTTTGCCGTAGATAGGCAAATAATTTCGCAGTATCACCGAAGCTTTTACAAATGGCGTTTCAATCCATGGAAGCTTGGGACTTACCGCCAGCAGCGCCTCGAGCCAGAAGCCCTTTGTCGGGTTGAATTGTACATCGCGCGTATCGTATACCAGGCCTGCACGGATGGCTGTAACATTGCCCCCATCGGCCTGCGCAGAATCAATAATGCCCGATTCAGTGTAATAGTCATACAATGTGATGGTATCGGGCAGCATGTCTTCGGCATCTTTTCCTTCATTGAGCCGGTCAATGTTTACCGTTTTCTGCCTGTAGCCGTAATGATGGATACCACCAAAAACAACCCATTTATCATTCAGCTGCTCGTGCCAGTCGCCGGTAATACGCAGCAGATTACGGTCAAACTTATAATACATGCGGCTGATATAGGCATCTGAACCGGTTTCTTCAAATTCTTCAAAATATTTCGATGCTGCGCCGTTAAATCCATAAAAGTCAGTGGCCTGTTCATGAATGACGCTGAAATCAGCCACAATCCTGTGTTTTCCGCCTTTCATCAGTTTTCCGCTGTCGAAAAAAAACTGACTGCTGGTGGCACCTTTTGTGGTGCGGTCGAGCTCGTAACTCGCATTATAAATATAGTCGGGATACAGCGAACCATCTCCGAACTGATATGCAGTAACAATGGCCCCGTATTTCAATCCCAGATCGGAATCATAGGCTACCACTGGTAAAAACGCCCATCGCAGGCCGGTAATGGTATCTTTTTGTGCCTGACAAAAAATCGTCAGCGAAATTAATGCAATAAAAAGGATGGCTTTCATCGGCAAATCAGTTTAAATCGTTCAGGATCATCAAACCTTTTATTGGTGCATGTTTCAGAATAGTATTCAATGATCTGAACAACAGCACAAATATATTAATTTCTCTGATTAAAGGGAAATGTACGGTTTTCGGTACGAGGCTGTCTCAAAATTCTAACCTCCGAGCAAAAACAACATTCCATCGTCCGATACGTCAAAGGAACAAAAGGACATGGAACCGTTGTTTTTGCAGTTGTTACGACGGTTCCATGTTCCGGCAGTAATGTCTTTTTAAAGTTCGAAAATCTGCCGGAACGGTGGAATGTCGTAACAATCTGCTGTTTTGAGACAGCCTCCGAAGTACCAGTAAAAAAAACTACACTCAACATAGAATCTCTGGAATAGTCGTATGAAGCAGCTTTAAGTGCGGCACAAAAACAAAGCTTCGGACTCAGCCGACTCTTCCATGTCCTTCATTGCATTCCGCACTATGGAAGGTCGGGGCGCGGGAGGAATTTGTTGTTTTTGATGAAGGAGTCTCTTTTGAGACAGCCTTCATGCGTGGATGACAGAATTGGTCTGTTTAAAAATTCTTTTTTAGTATTATTCGTGCAGCACGATGGCTTCGTAAATATAAATCTCTGTCTCTTCATCTTTCCAGCCATCCCATCCGATGCCGGCTTTATCGCGGCTGCAGTGGCCCAGAAATTCCTCCAGTGTCCAGCCTGTTTCGGTGGCCACCTGCGGCAAAAAGGTTCCTGTCATGTTGCCACGTTTGATATAAATACCGTGTTTGCCCAATTCAATCTGACTGATGGTTTCGATTTTTTGCATCGGGGTCAACACCGATATTTCGAGTTCAATATTTTTATACTCTTCTTTCGAGAGCGGATCAAAACGTGGGTCGCTGAAAGCCGCTGCTACGGCCATTTCCTGAATGTTGCGGCTGAGTGCTCGATCCTGCCGGAATGTACCGATACAACCGCGTAATTTTTGATTCAGATGCAGGGTAACAAAGGCACCGCATTCGGTCTGCAACGTTGCCGGAAGTGAATCGGGCAGGGTATATTGAGTACCGTTAAGACGGGCTTCAATGCTGCCTCGCACAATGTTGAACATGATTTTTTTATCCTGTTCCGAAATGGCAAATGATTCTGCTGCATCGTCCTGTTCTGGCTGTCCCGATTCGCGAACAGAAATGGCTGCATAACCAACTACTCTGTTGAAATCGCCGGACACATCGCCGGAATTGGAGTATTTGAGCTTCTGATAACGGAGAGCTTTGTTTTCCTCTGTCAGTGTCATAAGCACGTACACCGCGCTGAATCCGCAAATAGCAGTAACGTAATTTTTTATTCCTGCATTTTCGTTCGAACGAACTACTGTTTCAAAAACTTTTTTATCCCCGCTCAGTATGGATTGCACAACGGCACTATCGGCTTTAACAGCATCGGAATACGAGGGATAATGCGACAAATCGGTGCTGATGACAAACAGATTGTCTTCGGTAAAATAGGGCTTGAGCTTTTCGGCAATTTTGTCGAGGGCATACAGACTTTTAGTGCCGATGGTGATGGGAACAATACTGAAACCGGATTCCAGCACGTATTGCAAAAAAGGGAGTTCCACTTCCAGCACATGATCTTCCATCTGATACTGCTGTGGAAATTTGAAAATATTGTTTTGCTGCAGTGTGCCGGTAATTTCTGAATTGATGGGGACCAATCCCTGAGGCGTTTCAAAGCCGGATCCATGAAAAACGGTTGCGCCGTCGAATGCTTCAACGTGGCTCGATCCGATCAGAAAAACATTTTTGTATTGATTGTGTTCGCGCAGCTCGGCAAATGCCTGCGCCGCTGTGCGTCCGCTGTACATATATCCGGCATGTGGTACAATGATGGCGCGGACTTTTTTATCGTTCGGAACCAATACAATCTGATTGAATTCCTTTTCAAAGTATTTATTCAGTTCATCAGCATCGGCTGAATAAAATGAGCCTGCTACGGCTGCTTTGCGCACCGGCAGATTTTCCTGGGTTGATGTAAATGAAATTATACTCATGAGGGTGCACAAAATTACAATCTGTTTCATGATTAAGTAAAGATACGCATTTTTTTAATCAACCGGGAATTGTTACTTTCCTTACATGGTCGCGGGGACACCCGTTTGGGTTTTCTGAAAACCACAGTACATCATAGCTATGACGTTAAAACCACAGGATTTCAAAATGTGACAGAAAGACATTATTTCTTTTTGTCCAAAGATTCAGCCACGGCGAGGAGGATGGATTCCAATCTGTGAAAATCTGTATAATCTGCGGACAATGTATTAATTGATGCTGATGGCGGCATAGAAGACCTGTTGCAGTTTATTGCTAAGGTGCCATTTGTTGACTCCCCTGACGCAGCATTTTTTTTAATCAACCGGGAATTGTTACTTTTGTAGAAAGGTGATTGTATTGAATAAACGTGAGTTTATAAGAAATGCGCTGACTATGGGAGTTGCAGCAATTGCATTCCCGAAATTTGTTTTGTCCCGGCCGGTGAACGAACACACATCAAAAAGCCGTGTTATGATTAAAGCCCGTTATTTCGAAGAGATGACCGACATCAAAGCCATTAAATGTTTGCTTTGTCCCAACAGCTGTGTTCTGAAAGAAGGTCAGTCCGGCATCTGCCGCACACGCTTTGTTGATACAGGAGTTTTGTACACGCAGGCTTACGGAAATCCGGTGGCGGTGCATCTCGATCCGATTGAAAAAAAACCATTGTATCATTTTTTACCTGCTTCGAAAGTGCTTTCATTTGGCACAGCAGGCTGCAATTTTCGTTGCCTCAATTGTCAGAATGCCGATATATCGCAGGTCGCACCCGAAGACATTCATGCACTTGACTACAGTCCTGAAAAGCTGATTCAGACTGCCGCAGAATTAAATTCCGAATGCATCGCTTTCACCTATACTGAACCAACCGTGTTTTTCGAATACATGTTTGATACTGCGGCATTGGCAAAAAAAGCCGGAATCAAAACTATGATGATTTCGAACGGCTATATCAACGAAGCGCCTCTGAAAGAACTTTTGACCGTGATGGATGCTTTCAATATTGACCTGAAAGCTTTTGACAATAACATCTATCGTAAACTCTGCGGCGGTCAACTGGAGCCGGTTTTGAACACATTGAAAATCATTAGGGACTCCGGCAAATGGCTCGAAATTACCAATCTGATGGTCACCGACTATACCGATAAACCCGATGATTTTGCCAAAATGGCGGATTGGCTGATTGAAAATAATTTTGCAGAAGTTCCATTGCATATTTCCAGATTTTTTCCTGCCTACAAATTGGCAGACGCTGAACCAACCAGCATCAGTGCCATGGAGAAGTGCTACCAGATTGCCATTGAAAAAGGGATTAAATATGTTTATACCGGTAATCTCCGGACCGAAGCGCACGAAAACACCATGTGTCCTCAATGCGGCAGCTTGCTGGTCAGCCGTGAAGGATATACCACCAAAGTTGCCGGACTGACTGCTAACACCTGTACCCAATGCGGACGCATTATTCCGGGCGTCTGGACAAAATAACCGACCATTCATGAAAGAAATCAGACACATAGTATTTGACTGGGGCGACACGCTGATGCGAGATTTCCCCGGAACTCCCGGCCCCATGTATGTGTGGGACCGTATTGTAGTTTTCCCGAATGCAGCACTTGTACTGGAAAAATTATCCGCGCAATTTGTTTTAACGGTCGCTTCCAATGCCGGCGAGTCCGACACTTCCGACATGCGCAAAGCGCTGGTGATTGGACAGATCGATCATTATTTCAGAAATCATTATACATCGAAAGACCTGGGTGTATGCAAACCCGATCCGGCGTTTTTTACAACCATTTGTGCTGAAGCCGGCTTTGATCCTGCACATTCGGTACTCATCGGCAACGATTATAAAAAGGATGTTGTGGGTGCCAAAGCCGCCGGATTAACGACCATTCTGGTTAATCATGCCGGAGCCGAAGGACCGTTTGAGCTGGCCGATTATGTGGTGAGCGAATTGAAGGAGTTGCTGCAGGTGCTGCTGTAGGTGCCAATAGCCCTCGAGGGGTTCCGAAGCCTTCGAGGGTTTAGGCTTAAATCCTTTTCAGCAGCTCTTTGATAATCGCCGTCATTTTCGGTTCGGCATTATTGGCGGCTTCAATCACTTCTTCGTGGCTGACAGCCACTACTTCGTCCATGCCGCCCAGATCGGTAATGACCGAAACTGCAAAGACTTTCATGGATGAATGACGGGCTACAATGGCTTCGGGAACGGTGGACATACCAACGGCATCGCCGCCGATGATGCGCACATAGCGGTATTCGGCCGGTGTTTCGAATGTCGGGCCGCTCATGGCCACATATACACCCTGATGCACCGGAATATTCAAATCGTTTGCTGCGCCCAATGCGGTTTCCAGCAATTTATGATCGTAAGGTTCGCTGAAGTCGGGGAAACGCGGCCCCAGCTCATCGTAGTTATGTCCGATGAGCGGATTGGTGCCCATCAGGTTGATGTGATCGTTGATGAACATGATGTCGCCGACTTTGAAATTTTTATTCATGCCACCGGCAGCATTCGATAAAAACAAGGTTTCGATACCCAGATTTTTAAAAACGCGGAACGGGAATGTGACTTCCTGCATGGTATATCCTTCGTAAAAATGGAAGCGTCCCTGCATGGCAACAACGTCTTTGCCGCTGAGTTTGCCAAAGATCAAACGACCCTGATGACCCTTTACGGTTGATACAGGAAAATTGGGTATGTCGCAGTATGGAATACTGTCAATAATTTCGATTTCATTGACCAGACCGCCAAGACCTGTTCCGAGGACTATAGCAATATTGGGACGCAGCGCAGTTTTACTACGAATGAAATCAGCTGTTTTTGCAATTTTTTCCAACATAATCAAGAATTAGTTTGTCCGGGTTTACATCCTTTGTATCGTGAAAGCCGATATTTACCGGAATGTAAAACAGGGGCAAATGTACTAATTTTTCCTTGATTTCGGGCGCCATTAATCGCGCTACATCTTTCTCTGTTGTGAAAATAACTTTACTCTTCATCAGATGCCGGTCGAAATCGCCGGTTATACGTTGTATTTCGCTCACTGCAAACTGGTGGTGGTCAGGAAAACGGAAGGTGTACAGATCAACACAACTTCTTTTGATGTACTCTTCGAGCGGATATGGATTGGCAATGCCCGCAATGAGGAATACGGTGTACAGATTTTCAGGAATGGCGTCGGCTGCAGTGCTGTCGGCATACACTTTTACAGGTTGTCCGTATTCGAGATATGAAAAGGCGACCGATTGATTGGCGGCCGGCTTCACTTTTTCAATTAAGTCGCGGGCTATAATGGGCGAAAAGACTTTCGGCGTTTTGGTGACCACAATCAGATCGGCCCGCTTTTTTGCATTCCGCGGTTCCCGCAGTGTGCCTACCGGCAAAACATGATCTTTGTAAAATGGATTCAGATAATCAGTCAACAGAATATTCATTCCGGCTTCTACGGCCAGATGCTGAAAACCATCGTCCATCAGAATCACCGATGTTTCCGGAAATAATTTCTGAATTTCACGAATGCCTTTTTTCCTTTTCTCACAAACAAAAATGTTGATGTTCTGAGGCAATCCATGAATATATTCATATGCTTCATCACCAATTTCAGTCACATTGTGCTCCGGTGTGCAGTGTATAAAGCCTTTTGATTTGCGTTTATATCCACGTAATAAAATAGCTACTTTATGGTTATTTTCCATAAGTAAACGTGAAATATACCGCGTATGAGGGGTTTTTCCGGTTCCGCCAACCGACAGATTTCCGATGCAGATGACCGGAATGTCAAAGGAATGCCTCTTTCGTAATCCTGTGAAATACAGGACTTTGCGAAAACAAGTGACTAATATGTATCCCCACTGAAGTGGAGCGAAATAGTACCGAAACCCCATAAGGGTGTAAATATATAACTGTTTTACATAAATG
>CAYSCE010000148.1:0-7555 GCA_964429475.1 uncultured Bacteroidaceae bacterium
GGGGATACGTCCGCCAGCTGGCGGACACTCAGGATGACAGCGGGGCTCAGCGTGACAGCAGCTTTTGAGTCCTTTGATTTTTGGTTGCAAAACGCGTTTTTCTGGTGTTCGCCGTGGCGAGTCAGCATGACAGCAGGGCTGAGAGTGACAGAAGCCGCTCTCAGAGCGGGTTGCATATTGTAATTTCTTATAGTGAAAATTTTTGCTACACTCCGACTAATCATGTCACGTAAGTGACTGATGCAGGCGGATTCGCGCCAATAAGACCTGCTGAGGGAAATGTATATTTTCGCGTAAATTCGCGTGAATTTGCGGACGAAATCGGTGGATTGTACGCCGTCGCAGCCCTACCTCATCAGCTGTTTAAAATACGCCGCACTGTCTTTTCTTCCCATCAGACCATAAAGAATACTCAGATTATTCAGATTGTTTTTATTGCCCGGCATCAGTGAATAAATGCGCCGCATCTGCGCTGCAGCCCGATCGTATTTTTTCATGTCGAAATAAACCAATCCCAGCGCTTCAAGCGAAGGAATGTGATTCGCATCGACCGACAACGCTTTTGTCAGATACTTTTCAGCAGAGACCAGATCCCGTTTTGAACGATACAATGTGCCCAGATTATTCAGCAACGCCACATCATCCGGACTGTTCTGCACCGCTTTTAAAAAGAATTCTTCTGACTTTGCCGCCTGCCCGAGTGCTCCGTACAGCGCGCCCAGATTGGTCAGCGTTGAAGAGTTTGCCGGATCAAGCTCATACGATTTCAGCAACATACTTTCAGCTTTTGCATGATTTTTCAGTTTGCTGCTGTAAATTTCAGCGCCCTTGTTCAATGCCGGAATATAGTTGGGATTAATCTTCAAAGCCGCTTCAATACAGGCAATGCTCTTATCGGTCTGGTCAAGTATTTCATACGTCAAAGCCAGGTTGTGCGGATGTTTGGCCGAATCGGGTTCTTCTTTCATTAAAAAAGTAAATGCGTCGATGGCAACACTGGAATACACTTCAAGTCCAACATTGCTGGTGATGTGTCCGGTTTTGATGGCATCGTTTACCTGCGTCAGCAATCGGTTTGCTTCGACACCGACCAGATAAATATTGTTGCGCGTATGCTGTTTGTAAGGCACCAGCGACAGAAATGTCTTGTATTTCTGCAGCGATGTAGCCAGATCGCCCAGCATGAAATGCGCTTTGCCACCCAGATCGTACGCACCCTGATGCTTCGGCTCAATCTTCTCGGCCTGATTCAGATATACAACGGCCTGCTGCAGCACTTTGGTACGTTTGATCTGATTGGTTTCTTTCCCGGCCTTGTCAATAAGCAATTCAGCCGCTTCCAGATTGCCTTTGATGCTGTTGGTCGATGTTTTGATGTCGGTTAAAAACAATGTTTCATTGTCCTTCCACGCAAAACTGCGGCTGATGGTTTTTACCGAATACAAGCCAAGCACGATCAAAAGCACGGTGCTGAGCCACTTTGCCTTTGGCCGGTATTTGCCAAAATAGTAGCCCGCAATCATGGCCACGCCCAGCAATGGAACAAACATAAAACGCTCGTTCATGAATGTACCGATGTTGAACAACAGGTTTGATACAATGGAAAATGTGGCCCAGAAAAAAATCAATGCAAACGAAACAATCGATTTTGATTTCAGTCCGCGGATAATGACAATCACCGAAAGCACTACCAGCGCCAGCATCAGCAGCACGAGCGGATCGCCGAAATTGGTAATGGCAATTTGTTTCGGATAATAATCGTGTGTAAGCGGATGCGGAAAAATCAGGAGTTTTACATATATCAGCCACGTGAAAATCACAGTCGCAATTTCTTCGCCTTTGGTGGAATTGACAAACGGATTATTCAGAATTTCTTTCGGAATCGAAGTGTTTAAGAGGCCTCCGACCACCTGATAGCGCACCGCCAGAAAAATAATGGTTGGAATCAGCAGCGTGCCGGTTGTGATCAGATAGTCTTTTGTTTTTGCATTGGTGAAAAAATACAACATAGCCACCAGCACTGCCAGCCACGTGATGGCGCTTTCTTTCGAGAACAACGCAATCAGAAAAAGAAATCCTGCCACCGGGAGACGCCACAATGTTTGTTTTTTTACATAGTCGAACATCAGAATCATGGCGCCGACCGAACACAGCATAACCACAATTTCATCCACGCCTTTGATGTTGGCAACAGCCTCGGAATGCAGCGGGTGTGCGGCAAACAACGCCGTTATCACCAATGGTACGGAGAAAAATGTTATTTTGTTTTTGTCGTCTTCGGGAAACAAACGCCGCATAAAAGCAAATACTACCAGCAATAATCCGATGTACAGCAAAATGTTTTGAATATGTCCAACCGTTGGATTGAAGCCGAAAACTTCTTTTGTTGCAGCAAACATAAAATGTGTGAACGGGCGGTAGCGACCTCCTGCAACGTTGTTGGCAGCCTGTTCTCCGAAAAATCCGGTAAAGGCATCGGTGGTGAAAATATCATATGTTCCGGCCAGTCCCTGTTGTGTAAAAACGTTGCCTTTGATCATCAGCATATCGTCGAGGGCATAGTCAAAATTCCAGGTCGAAACGTACAGAATCAGTCCAAGCAGACCCAGAAACAGATACTGTAAACGCAGGGTGCGTTTGGCTGAACCTGGCGCTGAAAGCGGTTTTGCTGCAACAGGTGCATTCTTGCTGGCCGTTTTTACGGGTTGTTTTTTTGGTGTTGCCATTTACTCAAAGTCTTTGTACAACAGATATTTTTTTCGCAGTGTTTTGTATGTAATCAGCTCGGGCTGCCACGATGCGCGTATTTTTTCGACGGAGACGCCCTTCATAATTTGTTCGCGCAAAGTGCTGTTGCCGGCCAGGCGGTCGAATGTGGCTGCATTGAAAAAATACGGAACCGCAGGATTGGTCTCCATTTCGCAATAAAGCTCACTCATCCAGTATAGAAAAACCTGCCCGTTGAAGCGCAGATAATCCGAAGCAAATGATTTGAAATTATAGCCGTAACATTTTTGTCCTTTCAGGGGCGGATTGTCCGACATGCCTTTGATGGGCTCAGGTGTAAACGAAAACGAAGTGTCTTTGATCTGCGGATGTCCGATCATTTCAAAGGGCGTTGTGGTGCCTCGTCCCACACTGATAACAGTTCCTTCGAACAAACCAAGCGATGGATATAAGTACACCGACTCCATGGAAGTCAGGTTGGGAGAGGGTTTCACAGGGAGCTGATACAGCATGCCATGATCCCAGTGCTGACATGGAATGATGGTCAGGTCGCAATGCAGGCTGTCTTTCAGCCATTTTTCGCCGTTGATCATCAGCGCCAGTTCTCCAATGGTAAGTCCGTGCACGATGGGAATCGGATGCATGCCTACAAAACTGGGTTTAGCAGCATTCAGTACCGGGCCGTCGACATAGTGGCCGTTTGGATTGGGCCGGTCAAAAACCAGCAAAGGAATATTGTTTTCGGCACAGGCTTCCATAATGTAATGCATGGTCGAGATGTATGTGTAAAAGCGCACTCCGACATCCTGAATGTCGAAAATAACCACATCGCAGTTTTTTAAATCCTGACGGGTAGGTTTGAATGATTTGCCGAACAGCGAAATGACGTTGATTCCGGAGATACTGTCTTTGTAATCATGTACGTGGACACCATCGGCCAGATCGCCTCTGAAGCCATGTTCCGGTGCAAAAATGGTGGTAATATTTACACCGATCGATTGCAATGAATCCACCAGATGACGCTTCCCGATGATGGATGTTTGATTGACCACACATGCAACACGTTTATCGTGCAGCAACGGCAAATAGTCTGCAGTGCGCTCTGCGCCTGTGATTACAGCGTAGTCATCTGTAACCGGAAGCGGTGTTTGCGCACACAGAGCCTGACTCAGCAGACACAAAACAAATACAAATACAATCCGAATCATGTGGGAACGAAATTAAGAAATTTACTGAAACCGTTGATGAATATATACTGAAAACAATTTTATTTCAGATTCAAATATATTTTTACATTTGTCCCTGACAAACTGAAATCAATTGAATTAACTTAAACAGTATTGATTGTATGAAATCATTTAAAATTAAAATTGTAGAATCGTTGACACGAATTGTGGAAATTGAGGCTGAATCAACTGTTGACGCTATCCGGAAAGTGGATGAAATGTATCGCAATGCCGTCATTTCACTCGATGAGTCCGATTATTCCGAAGTGCATATTTCTGAACATAAGGAAGTATCGGCATTGGCCGACTTAAAAACAAACGACGACCTCTCCTCGTTGAATTAAAAATTCTTTGCCGTCACTCCATAAAACGGTAGTTTATCTTATCGGAGTACATTTCAGAACAGCTTTCCGCAGTGCTGGGGACATACATGTACAGCTGAAATTGAATTTTGCTTTCACTAGTCACTCTGTGGAACTCTGAGATCCCTTTATGAAACTCTGTGTAACAAGTGTGGGATTTTTTCGTGCAGGCACAGCTGAATTGCTCAGGCAGTAATCATGTCCGCAACTATTTTCTTACATTTGCAAAAAACTTGCAGCCTTGGGTTATTCGGGATTTATAGCGCGCAAATTATCACGTGGACAGCACAAAGGTGTTACCGGCCCAGTGATTAAGGTGTCGGTTTTCAGCATTGCACTCAGTATTGCTGTCATGCTGATTTCGTTTGCCATAGCCCGTGGCTTCAATCACGAAGTCCGTGAAAAAATTATCGGCTTTGGCGCGCATATTCAGGTGCGGCCTTTCGATACCAACGAATCGCTCGAACAGCCGCCGGTGGCCGGCAAACGCGAAGATATTGACATGATCGCTTCCATCGATGGCGTGAAATCAATATCGCCATTCATTGAAAAAGGTGGGCTCATCAAAACCGACAGCAATCTGCACGGCACCATTATGAAAGGCGTCGACCCCAACTATGATTTTTCATTCATGCAGAAGAATCTGATACAGGGCGCGCTACCTGATTATTCTGACTCCTTGTCCGATAAAATTTTATTGTCGGAACGAGTTGGTAAAATGCTGCATCTGTCCGTCGGAAGCCCGGTTCGCATTTATTTTATTGTCCCCGGCGAAGTCCAGCCGCGCGGTCGCAAATTTACAGTCTGCGGATTGTTCAATACCGGCATGGCCGAATTTGATCAGGTGTTTGCCATCTGCGATATGCGCCATCTGCAGAAACTAAACGGCTGGAAGGATTCTGTCAGCGGCTTCGAAATACTTGTTGACGATTTCGATCATCTCGATCGCATCATGAGCGACGTGAACAATACGTTGTACTACGATCTCGAAGCAACTGATATTATTTCACGCAACGCGCAGTTCTTCGACTGGCTGCAGCTTACCGATAAAAATGTGCTGATCATTCTGGCGCTGATGACCATTGTTGCCATCATCAATATTATTTCAATTATTCTGATTCTGATTCTGGAGCGGATTCCGACCATAGGTCTGTTTAAGGCTCTGGGAGCCAGTAACCGCTTTGTGCGTTCGGTGTTTGTGCATGTGTCGGTTCCATTGTTACTCCGCGGAATTGTATTCGGAAATCTGTTCGGATTGGGGCTGATACTGCTTCAGTACTACACGCATATCTTCCCGCTGAATGCCGAAATTTATTATCTCGATCATATTCCGGTATTGCTCGAAGCCGATTATCTCATTATGGTAAACGTTGGCGTATTCGCTGTTTCGTTGCTGGCTGTGCTGATTCCGTCGCTGGTCATCCGTCGAATCAATCCTTCGGCTGCTTTACAGCACAAATAAAAAGTCTGTATGCATTTGTATGTCACCATTCCTGCCATCAACGAACTGGAATTTATTCCGGGCGTGCTCAACGATCTTGCAAAGCAGGAATTGCGCGATTTTACATTGCTGGTTTGTATCAATCAACCCGAGGATTGGTGGGACGATCCGATGAAACGTCCCGTGTGCGAAAACAATGTGGAGACGTTGAAATATGTTCAGTCGTTTTGCGAATTTCATCGGATACGTCTTATTCTGCAGGATAAATGTTCACCCGGAAATGGATGGAGTGCGCGTCAGGGTGGAGTAGGCTGGGCCCGGAAAACCTTGATGGATGCGGTTTCGGAGATGGCAACCGATGATGATATTATTGTTTCGCTCGACGCTGATACGCATGTTGAACCCAATTATCTGGCAGAAATATTTGCGCAGTTTCAAAATTTTCCGAAAGCTTCAGCAATGGCGCTGCCTTATTTTCACCGGCTTCAGGGCGACGACGATCATAAAAAATCGATGCTGCGTTACGAAATTTATTTGCGAAGCTATGCCCTGAATTTATTGCGCATTCAATTTCCGTTCGATTATACACCTATCGGAAGTGCCATGGCGGCGCGGGTTTCGGCATATCGCAAAATCCGCGGACTCACCGCAACATCTTCGGGCGAAGATTTTTATTTTATGATGAAGCTTCGTAAAACCGGCATCATCATTCCTTTTTGCAATACACGGGTGTATCCTTCTTCGCGGAAATCGCACCGCGTTATTTTTGGCACAGGTCCTACAGTGGCTCTGGGAGCGCCCGGACAGGTGGAGCGTTATCCGATATATCATCCGTCTTTATTCAATCAGATCGAAGATGCCTGCCGCGCTTTCGGCGAAATCTTTATTACAGGAAATCAGACTGCCGTTGAACGCGCGCTGAAAGTGTTTCCTGATCTGGAACACGGTAAATTATTAAAAAATCATCCTCAGCTGATTCGCTTCATACATGCGTGTTTCATGAAAGCCGATGCTTTTGGGGTGTACAAATATGTGCGTTCGCATCAGCCCGCTGGTGTGTGTGATGTGGAGAGTATTTCGGAATTATTGAAAATTCTAGGACTTTCTCCTGACTGTCTATCCTTCGACGGAGTTTACCCCGCTGCCTCCTTCGATACGTTTGAAGCTTACAATTTTTCACAGGTTGTTACTTCAAACACTCAGGATGACAGCGGCGGGGCTCTGGATAACAGTAAAAAAGACGCAGCTCAAAAAGAGCTGCATCACTGCTCTGTCGATGAATTAAAATCGCTGCGCAGCACATTGAAGGATGCGGAAGAAAAGATGCTGCAAAAAAAATATGATGATTACTTTGCATTGAAAAACGACTTAAAACATCCGGTATGGAAATACATGAGCTGATGGTCATTCTGGGACCCACTGCAACAGGCAAACCAGCTCTGGCTGTTTCTGCTGCAAGAATAATGAAGGCGGAAATTGTCAGCGCGGACAGCCGGCAGATTTATCGCGGACTTGATATTGGAACAGGAAAAGATCTGGCTGAATACTGCGAAGGCGGAGAGCCGGTTATGTATCATTTAATCGACTTTCTGAATCCGGGCGATTCATACAATACTTTTCAGTTTAAATCCGATGCTACTAAGGTTATACGCGACATTGAAGGCCGGGGCAGGTTGCCATTGGTTTGCGGTGGCACTGGTTTGTACATTGAATCATTGTTGCTCGATTATCATTTCAGTACAGCTACACGACAGGAAGATTTTCGTCGCGAAGCAGAACACATGGAGAACAGTGTGCTT
>CAYSCE010000149.1:0-7508 GCA_964429475.1 uncultured Bacteroidaceae bacterium
ATTATTGTTGACAACAGTGTCATCCAGATGGGTAAGCTGAGGTTAAATGTGTTTCCGTGTTATTATTGAAATCCGTGGACATGAATTACATAACACTGGATCTCATCGAAAAAATTCTAAACTATTGCTGAATCTACATTTCAGGATACCACATGACAGTATCGTCTGAGGATCCTGCCAGTCCATGTCGGGCAAGCTGAAACGAAAACAAATTTTATTATTGTTTTGTGACTGATAATAATACAAATCATTTCATTATTGGAATATTTAATACACAAATTCTTGTAGTGCCATTTTTGCTATCTTTGTTCTATAAAGAAAACACATGATTCCTTTTTCTCCGCCACGGATTGATCAGCAGATTATTGATGCTGTTAACGAAGTTCTTCGCTCCGGCTGGATCACCACCGGTCCGCGTACCCGTGAATTCGAATCCTTGCTGAAAGACTATACGCTTTGTTCCGAGGTTGTTTGTGTCAACAGTGCTTCGGCCGGACTCGAACTGATTCTCCGCTGGTTTGGTGTTGGCCCGGGCGATGAAGTGATTGTACCTGCCTATACCTATGCGGCAACAGCCAATGTGGTTATTCATTGTGGCGCTACACCTGTGTTTGCCGACAGCGACCCGAATGATTTCAATATTACCGTTGAAGAAATACGGAAAAATATCACACCCGCAACCAAAGTGATTATTCCGGTTGACCTGGGCGGATTTCCATGCGATTACGACGCTATCAACGAACTGGTTGCCGATCCCGAAATAAAGTCTTTATTTGTGGCCGATAATGAAAATCAGAAAATGCTGGGTCGCATTCTGGTTCTGTCCGACGCAGCTCACAGCATTGGCGCAACCTATAAATCGAAAAGAACGGGCGGTCTGACCGATATTACCGTGTTCTCGTTTCATGCCGTCAAAAACCTGACAACTGCCGAGGGCGGTGCCATTTGTCTGAACATGAAAGCGCCCTTTGAAAACAATCTCATTAAGGCCGACCTCATGCTGAAGTCACTGCATGGACAGAATAAAGATGCACAAACCAAACTGATTCCGGGAAACTGGAAATACGACATTGTTGAGCCCGGCTTCAAATGCAATATGACCGATATGCAGGCAGCCATCGGCATTGTTGAACTGAAACGCTACGACGAAGATATGCTGGCCAGGCGAAAAATGATTTTCACCTTGTATACGCAGCTGCTCGGCAGGCATCCACGGGTTCAGCTACCTGTGTATAAAACAGCAATTGCCGAAACGTCGTATCATGTTTTTTTGCTCCGGATTAAAGGCATTACCGAAGCGCAGCGCGACGAGCTGATTCAGGAAATTTTCAGACGCGAAGTCGCTGTAAACGTACATTTCAAGCCATTACCCCTGATGACGTATTATAAAAATGCCGGATATGAAATGAAAGATTATCCGGTGGCTTACGACAATTTCAGCCGTGAGATTTCTTTGCCGGTGTATTATGATTTAAGCAATGAGGATGTTCATACAGTTGCCAGAGCTGTTGTGGATTCCATTAATAAAATCTGTCCATGACCGGCAAACGATTGTTTGATGTATTCTTTTCATTGACGGCTATCCTTGTTTTGCTGCTACCCGGATTGATTCTGGCTGTTATAATCATTGCCGGATCGCGTGGCGGCGCTTTTTACCGGCAGGTCAGGGTGGGTAAGAATCAAAAACATTTTCGTTTATTGAAATTCAGAACCATGTTCACGGGTTCCGATTCAAAAGGATTGCTTACCATTGGTTCGTCCGACAGCAGGGTAACCCGGACAGGGAAATTCCTACGCAAAACAAAGCTCGATGAATTACCGCAACTGCTCAATATTCTGGCCGGAGACATGAGTTTTGTCGGGCCACGCCCCGAAGTTCCAAAGTACGTAGCTTTGTATAATGACGAGCAGAAAAAGGTTCTTTCGGTCAGGCCGGGATTGACCGATTATGCCTCGATGGAATATATCAACGAAAGCGATTTACTGGCGCAGCAGTCCGATCCTGAAAAATTTTATATCGAAACGGTGATGCCCGAAAAGCTGAATCTGAATCTGAAATACATTTCCGATATGAGTTTCGGAACGGATATAAAAATCATTTTCCGGACATTGTTTAAAATTGGCAGAGCCTGAACACACTACTTCTAAAAAAAATCAGAGCCAGGGTATGCTGGCTCTGAAATAACCTGAAGTAAAGGGTTTTATGGGTATAAAAAACAGGTTCGCTTTAATGCTTTATGGTGATCAGTCCTTCCTGAGTAGAACCATCGTTAAAGCGCAAAATGTAAAAATAGGATCCATCTTCGGCTGATTGTGCATCCCAGTTATTTTGATAGTTTTCCGATTTAAAAACCAATTGATTGTATCGGTTATAAATAAACAGCTGCGTATTTGGATAACGGTTCAGATTGGTAATGGTGAATGTTTCGTTCACACCATCGCCATTGGGAGTAACCAGATTGGGAATGCCCAATTCGCAATGGTTGAAAACAACAAAGAAGCTATCCACATAGGTTTGACATCCTTTTACATTGGCATAATACAGTCCAGGCTTGCTGACGGTAATTTGTGGTGCTGAAATTCCGAATTGAGGCCAAAAGTAGGAATATCCGCCTGATTTCTGTTCAACATTCAGTCGCAGACTTGCTCCGGCACATGCGGTAATCAGATAATCATTTTTGAGATTGGGTTTGGGAACAATTTTGACAGTAATAGCTTTGTGTAATTTGCGATTATCGGCTGTTGTAATCGAGAGCCAGTATTTGCCGGAAGATTTGATTTGAACAGTAGGTGTGGTAGCTCCGGTGCTCCAGCGGTAGTGATTATCGCCCGGCATAAAGCCATTAAGTGAGATGGAATTTTCGGAACAGGTGTCAAGTGGCAGAAGAGCAAAGGCAGACCTGGACTCGGAATGGGTGATGACCGCATCGTCGGTTTGGTTAAGCAGATAATTTTCAAAAATGCTGTTATCCTGTAAAATGGATTGTGCATATTCTGTCTGATCATCCGATTCTGTTGAATGGTGGGCCATATACTCATGGTACTTGCTAACAACAAACTGCTGTCTCATTTTATCGAGCGAAAGTTCCTGAATCATTTGAAGAATCAAATTCTTTTCGGCAGTGGGGTCAACAATCACTTTTGGAGTTTGATTAGCCTGAAGGATCAATTGCACAGCGGGCGCATCTGATTCGGTAAATTCAACAACAGGCATTGATTCTGCCGGGCGTGGGGCAACAGTTTCGGCAGGAGCTTTTGGGTCTTGTTTTCCGGGAAGGAAAAAATAAACAGCAGTGGCAACAACAGCCGAAGTAATAACGCCGATAGCAATCTGGGCCGATTTCATCCGGAGAAGTGCCAGTAATGAAACAGCACCGGCAGCTTTCAAAATGTCTGATGACATTTTGTCGAAATATCCGGGAGGCGTGGTAAAGGGATTTCCTTTACCAAGCTGATCAAAACGTGGCTGTTCTGATTTGGATTCTTCCTTGCTGTTATGTTTTCGGAATTTCATATTCGTTTCTTTGACTCTATATAGAAGAACTTGTTTAATCCTTCTTTAAAATTTCTTCAATTTTTTTTACTGCAATGTGATAAGAAGCTTTCAGTGTTCCAATACTGACACCAACCACCGTTGCGATTTCCTGATAAGGCATGGCTTCGAAATAGCGCATAATAAACACCAGCTTCTGGCGTGCCGGCAAAGTTGCAACAGCTTTTTGCAGTTTTCGCTGAATAGTGGTACCCTGAAAATATATGTCCGATTCCATGCGATCGCCGAAATCTTCGCGCATCTCATCCATCGAAACGAACAAATGGCTTTTCTTGCTTTTCAGAAATGATAAAGCTTCGTTGGTGGCAATGCGGTAAATCCAGGTGTATATTTTTGAATCCTCTCTGAATTTATCGAGATTCTGCCATACTTTGATAAATGTATTCTGAATGACATCGTTGGCGTCGTCGTGGTCAATCACAATACGCCGAACCAGCCAATACGCCTGTTCCTTGTACTTACTCAGCAATAACTCAAAACCACGCTGCCGCGTTTTTTCGGCTTTCAGCAGATTCAATATTTCTGCATCGTTGATTTTGGACATATTGCTGTTTTAGGTACTTGAAATTAAAGTTTTCGTTGCATGACTTTCTGGACGGCCGTAACGATGTTTTGCGCCTTGAGGCCGAATTTCACCATCAGTTCATCGGGGGTGCCACTTTCGCCAAAGACATCGGGCATTGCCACAAATTCCTGCGGAACCGGTTTTTTCTGAGCCAGCAATGCAGCAACAGCTTCGCCCAGACCGCCGGCCTGAACATGTTCTTCGGCAGTAACAACGCAACCGGTCTTTGCAATGCTTTTCAGAATCAGATCTGCATCGAGTGGCTTGATGGTGTGAATGTCGATTACTTCGGCCGAAATGCCTTTTTCCTCAAGCATTTTACAGGCTTCGATGGCTTCCCAGACTAGATGACCTGTGGCAATGATTGAAACATCTTTGCCTTCGCAAAACACAATGCCTTTTCCGATTTCGAAAGGAACATCGTTGGGCGAAAAATCGGGCACTACCGGTCGTCCGAAGCGCAGATATACCGGCCCGTCCCAGTCGGCAATGGCCTGAGTGGCCAGAAAGGTTTGTGTATAATCGCAGGTGTTGATGACCGTCAGGTTTGGCAGAGCCCGCATTAAAGCAATATCTTCCATAATCTGGTGTGTGGCACCGTCTTCGCCCAGCGTAATGCCGGCATGCGAAGCACATATCTTGACATTCGTTTTGCTATACGCCACACATTGACGAATCTGGTCGTATACGCGGCCGGTCGAAAAATTGGCAAAGGTTCCGGTAAACGGAATAAAACCTGCAATAGCCAAACCCGATGCCATGCCTATCATATTGGCTTCGGCAATTCCGGTCTGAAAAAATCGCTCCGGATGGTTGGCTGCAAACGCATTCATCTTCAGCGAACCGGTTAAATCGGCGCATAATGCAACCACTTTATTGTTTTTTTTACCCAACTCTGCCAGGGCATCTCCGAATCCTGAACGGGTATCTTTTTTTTGTCTTACTTCAATTGGTTTCATTGAGAAAATTTGTTTTAATACAGGGTCATATTGACTTTTGTAATGGTGGCCGATTTTACCGAAAATTTCCTTTCAACAGTAAAGACCGACCTGGTCTGATATTTCGAACGGTAAACAGCCATATAATCTCCGGGCTGCAGCATGAGCGTTTCCTGTTCGCCGCTGCCTTTGAAATTATACACCCATTCAAAACCGTTATCACGATACACATACAGACTTCCGTATCCGGGCGACTGAATTTCAAATATGGTGGTACCGGGACTTGGAATCTCTACAGTGGTAACAGTGCTTTGATCAATGCTGACATCATTGATAAATGTTCTTGGAAGGGTCATGATTTCCAGATCATACTTGCCGCAGATATATTTTTCCTTGGTAAACAGATATTGCGCATTGAGTGTTTGCAATTCATTGGCATGACGAACCAGACAAACCACCTGGTTTTTTGAAACAGCCAGTCCGTTGGTTCTGACATCGAGGTAACCCTGCGGTGCTGACACGCCGACAATGGTGTGTTTTCCGGGCGTGAGTTCAAGCGAATCGATAAAAACAGGCGGTATAGTATGTACCTGAATGCGGTAACTGATAAGCGGATCGACCACCAATGTATCGGGAAACCCTTTGTTATTAAGCGAATGAACAAAATTGTACATCGGTAATCCGCTTACTTTGTCGAAAAAAGTCATATTGACATTGGTTTCGGTCGGATTTCCTTCTTTGTCCAGCAGATTCACCTGACAGGTTGTTGAATTCAATGCCTGAGAAATGACCACATTCAGGGCGGTTCTGAATTGCTTTTCGGTGGTGGCATCAAAGTAGGTTCCCACACAATTAAACTGTTCGGCAAAGCTTTTTCCAATGCCAATGATGAACGGTTTCAGAATCACCCCTTTTTTCTGTAAAGCCAGTGAAACGGCACAGGGGTCGCCATTGCATTCTTCAAGACCATCGGTAATGAGAATAATGATGTTACGGCAATTTTCGCACGATGGAAAGTCGCCGCCGGCGCGTTCGAGCGAGTAGGCAATAGGTGTTGTTCCTCTGGGCGATATGGTTTTCAGCTTCAGCTTGATTTTGTCGATATTATCCGGGCCGAATGGCACTTCAAGTCTGGTGTCATCGCAGTCCTGCGGAGGATAGTTTTTGGTATGTCCATAACACCTGAGCGCTAGCTCCAGATTGGGTACTCCTTCGAGACTGTCGAGCAGTTCGGACATCATTTTACGGGCAATGTTGATTTTTACATCACTTTGCCAGGTGCCAATCATCGACTGACTTGCATCAAACAAAAATAAAATCCGTGTTTTTATTACTTTTTCCTTGGGTTGCCCGGGCTGGGCCAGAGCGCCAATTGAAAGCATCAGACAAGTGAGTATGGTCAGAATTCCCTTCATTGAATCAATAATCTCCCAGGGTTTCGGGAATTTCGTTTAAAGCTGTTTTAAGTTGTTCATCGTTGGGTGGCGAGCCATGCCATTTGTGGCTTCCTTCCATAAACGAGACGCCCTTGCCCATTATTGTGTGCATGAGAATCACAACCGGTTTTCCCTGACCGCAACAGGTGCGGGCATGTTCCAGTGTTGACAAAATTCCGGGCATATTGTGACCGTCCATTTCTATCACTGTCCAGCCGAATGAAGCCCATTTGGCTGCCAGATCGCCCAGCGAGCAGACTTCATCTACCGGGCCATCAATCTGCTTTCCGTTGTAATCGACGGTAGCAATGATATTATCAACTTTATTGGCAGCTGCAAACATGGCGGCTTCCCAGATTTGTCCTTCCTGCAATTCGCCGTCGCCATGCAGTGTGAAAACAGTCGTGTGGTCGCCGGCTAGTTTTTTACCCAGTGCATGACCAACTGCAGCTGAAAGTCCCTGTCCAAGCGATCCCGAAGCAATGCGGATTCCCGGCAAATGCTCCGCTGGTGTGGGATGGCCCTGAAGCCGCGTTCCCAACTTGCGGAATGATGCCAGCTCGCTTACCGGAAAATAACCGTTGCGGGCCAGCACACTGTACCAGGCCGGACTGATGTGGCCATTGGACAAAAAGAAAACATCTTCGTTTTTTCCGTCCATGGAAAAAGCAGCAGGATTGTGTTGCAGAATATTGTTATAAAGCGCAACGAGAAAATCGGTGCAACCCAGTGAACCGCCCGGGTGGCCCGATTGCACGGCATGTACCATGCGGACGATGTCGCGCCGGACTTGTGCGGAAAGTTTGTTCAGTTCTTCGACAGAGAGCATTTTTTTAGGCTCAAAGATAATCGAAATATCCATGCGGCAATAAAAAAAATGTCCACAACTGCTTGTGAATTATGTGTATGATACTGCTATTCAGGCTACATCATTTTTTGAGGCGCAACTCCATTGTTAAACCTGTCTCAAATAGTCTTCAGTGACAAAAACAACATTCCATCGTCCGGAAGCGACG
>CAYSCE010000150.1:0-7507 GCA_964429475.1 uncultured Bacteroidaceae bacterium
TTGTCTTTACCGGTGCTTTAACCCGCATCCGGGGCGACATTCCATACTATGTGCGGTCGAATTCCAGCGTAGGCGTATTTGTGACCGATTATACCGGCCGTATTGTCGAAACCCTCATGACGCCTTCCATTCACCGATCGGGACAGCATAATTATTCACTGGACCTTGATGTATCGGGCTATCCGAAAGGCGATTTCGAAGTGCGCATATACGAAGACGGCACAAAGCTGCTGGAGCGGAAGCGGTTTTCGATATAAAAAAACCTTCTGAGTTTTGAGTCAGAAGGTTTCTTGAAGGAGAGTAGAAGATCGGATTATCGGTGAATCTCAGTTTTTGCCGAATTGTAGTACGTGGAGTTAAATAACACAACTGAATAAACACCGCTAGATAAACCAGGTACATTCAAATAGTCGGTGAGTTCACCTTTGTTTGAAATTATCACCTCTTTCGAATTGATCAAATTACCGGCAACATCGAATAATTGTAACCTGTAATTTCCTACGGCTGTGGCGTCGAATCTGATCCAGATGGTTTCATTATTAGCATTATACCAGGCGTTAAAATTCTGGTTAGAATTATCCGAACAATGTGAGGAAGCGTAAGCCAGAATAGAAGAAGCTCCATCAAAATCATATTCCATCAGACGGTAAATATAGTCACCTTTATCCCCATTGTCAGTATAATTGTAATGCAAGATGGAATTAGCGTTGCCAACAGCATTAACCTTGTCAATGTCGATGAAGTGATCACCATCACTTGATTTCTGTATCAAATAATAATGAGCATTTGTTTCGCTTGCTACAATCCATTCCAGTTCAACGGATGTGTTGTTACACTGGGCATTAAAGCTGAGCAAACTAACGGGTAACGGAGTTGTTGTTCTTGCAATTGCATGCTGAGAAAAACTTGTAATGTTATTTCTGAGCGCATAGCCATGAGATACTAATCTACCCAATCCACCGTTAGGATTCAAAGTGCCAGGAGATGTAGTCCAGTCAGATGCTAAGGTTGAGGCTGATGGGCGTTTTACAGGGCCAAAAGCATTGTCTATGAGACCTGCAAAAGCATTTGCCCCACCTCCATCAAACCAAAGATAGATATTATAATTACCTGAAACAGGTGCGGCATTCGGATCAATTTGCCAGATTCCTTCAGGACATATTATAGAATATGGAGTGCTGAAATCCTGACAAATTGCGCCGTTAATAGAGCCGGAATTGGTAAACGGAGTAACAAATTTCACATCCATGTAACTGATGCCATTCAGGTTGTTGTTTTTTAATTCGGCAAGTCTGTAAGCAGTTGCAGTACCCATTGGGAATGCATAAGTACTGGTGTTGTTTGCAAAGTACTTTCTTAAATTGCCATTGATATAGCTAAGCAAATTATGGCCTGTAATATCAGAAGCATTAGTGCTTGTGCAAATCACTTTATATGTGCCGGTATTAATAATTCCGCTATTGAGGCTGAGTTTTGCTGTAATAGTGATATCCGCAAGTAGTGTTGCAGAATTAGCGGTCTTTTGCATCGTGAAATTGTACATTGAATTATTACCGGTATTCACCGTTTGTGCAAGACCATTAATAAGCTGCATTTCTCCGAGACCAGCGGTATAGGTGTTATTTACCAGAGAAATATTTCCACCAACTTTAATCAGCTTGCTGTTTGCATCAATTTTACTGTTTGCGTTTGATGTAGTGAAATTTCCATCAGCCTGTAAATCCTGAAGGAATGTGACAGTTGAATTCGCGGTTTTATTTACATTAAAGTGACCAAATGCGGAGGTACCTGTCAAATTCCCTTCAATAGTCTGATTAACGGTACCAGTCATAATTACAGTGGAATTATCATTCAGATTCATTGTTCCGTAGTTCGTAATATTGCCGTATACCTCTAATTGGAATCCACTATTGATTCCCAGACTTGCACTGGTGTTAATCGTTAAAGATTTACACTGAGCGCCTGATGCATTAATAATGGGCATATTTGCCGATGATGGTGGAATAACAGCGTTAATTGTTGGAGAAGGTATGAGGGTATTGCAATTACCCCAGTTCAGAGGATTAAACCAGTCTGTGGTTCCGGCACCACCGGTCCAAGTCAATGTGGTAACAGTTCCAGCTGCTGGATAACCAATTGTGGCAGATCCTCCGGTAATATTGATATTGAATCCATACAAACTGTTTGAAAAGTTGCTGATTACCAATGTATAGGTTTCACCAGCTACAACATTTATAGGAGGTTCAAAAGCAGCGTCGAAGTTCATTCCAGAAACAGTATAATTACCGCCAGTATTACAACCAGTAACACCTAAATAATCATAGTTACATGCAACAGGTCCCGGTGTTGTACTACCTGCAAGAATACTTGCACAAGTCGCATTTGAACCTGAACCTGATGTTTTCCATATAGCGAAATCATAATCTGTTTCATCACCGGCAGAGGTTCCAAGGTCATTTGGCGTGATAACAAACATAAGTGTTCCTGATGTTGTGATTGGAATTGTGTACCAAGCGCTTCCACGCTCTCCAGATCCTAAACAAATATTAGTACTGCTAAAGTCACAGTTAGCTCCAACTGCCTGATACCCGGGGTCGCCAACAGTAAAGTTGCTGGCGCAAACGGGAACTTCAAGTCCGCAATCCTGACCATTCATTCCAGGCCAGTTGGATACTCCGTCAATTGCCATAACTGAAAAAGTTCCAACAAGATCACTGTAGCCGTCCACTCTGAGATAATATGTTATACCGCTAGTTAATCCGCTTACAGTTAAATCGGAATTGTAATATGTCGATGTTCCGCAGGTTGCCTGATTGTCATTACATGCAGATGCAATCATGGTCATTGATGAACCGCAAGGTCCTGCATAAAGTGCAATCTGGGTATTTGTAAGTGTTCCAAGTGTTGTTCTGAACTTAATTGAACCACTTGCTGGAGCAACTACTGAATACCATACTGTATTAATGGCTCCATTTGTCCAGCATGTTGCAGAAGCGGGTTCTCCACCTCCTCCGGCACAAGTGTTATCTCCGGTTTCGATTCCGCCCATTGCCAAAGGAGTTGCGTTACACGGCAAGTCGTTTGGAACAGCGTTCACGTCAACGGCAGAAATATTTAAAGTATAAGGGTTGCATGCAGGTGAAGCATAGGAGTCAATGATTAAAAAATACTCTACTCCTGCCTGAACTGTCACACACATTGCTTTATTTCCGGTTGAACTTTGTGTAAATGATGCACAGGTTCCTCCAGTCGTAGAAAGCGGGCATCCTTCATACAGCATCATTCCTGTATAAGTCCCTGAAGAAGTAAGAGAAATCGTAATATTTCCTGATGTGGTCGGTGTAAATGAATAAACAACATCTTCTCCGGTATAGTATGATGTGCTTCCACAGACAACAGTGTTTGTTGAAGTGAGGTCGTTTATCATTCCGCAAGTTGTTACTGCACCACTGTTGTATGGTAGTGTGGATACGTTGACAAGTCCAGTGCCAACCCCCATCGTACAAAGGTCTTTAATTTGGCGTCTGCCTGCCGGTGCTGTAACAGTAGGTGTTCTAACAATGCCATTTACAGTGATGTTTGTACATTCTGCATCAACGTAATTGTCGATGGTGGCGCCGGCGGGAATATCATAAGTGAGCCAAAAATAATTTGTTCCGCCCTGTAGTGTGTATGGCATTCCAGCTCCGCTGTTAATGGTAAAACTTCCCGAAGGCGATGCTACAACTGCTCCTAATTGAGTCCCGGTAGCAAATGTACCAGAAACACCAGTACTCCAAAGACGAGCGTTTGTTATATCCGTAGTAGGGAATGTCGTTCCATTTACATTGAAGGTGAATGAAGAGGCGGTGAATGGACTTGTTGAACCAGTCGTCACAATCTGAATTCCTATAATCTGCTGATTGGTTGTGTTTACTCCAACATTTGAAGTGTTTGTTTGAGTAGTAGTACACGATGAATAAACCATTGGACCTGCAGTGGCAATGTTGATTGTGTAATCTTCAGTTTCGCCATATGATCCGGTCTGACATGGTGTTGGATCATCAAACTCATAGGTCATAATGCGCATTCTTGTATTTCCAAGTGCGGCCGATAAGGGAACCGTAATTGAAATTGAATTTGTTGTTGGCGTAGATATGTTATCAGTAATCTGATATTGTTCTCCCGGGTCTGTAAAATCACCATCCTTGTTCCAGTCAAACCAGGCAAAAACATCCTGGGTGTATGTGGAAACAAATGTGACTGAAAGGGTGTAGGTTACGCCTTGTGTTACGTTTGCAACCATGGCCGTGTAGTCACCATATTTGGTTGGTGTATTTGCACCGGTAGTATTGTTTATGGATCCAAATGTGACGTTTGAAATCCATTCGTCATCGGGATCTGTAAATGTCGATGAACAATAGGAAATATTAATAGGTCTGCTTCCTGACGGATCGGAAACAGTTGTTGGTTTGTTAGACCCACTAACGACAACCTGAGTGCACTGTGCATCAACAACATCATTTAACACTGGAGTTGAAGTGATGTCATAAGTCAACCAAAAATAATTAGTGCCATTGGCAAGTGTCTGAGTGAATCCGTTTATGGTAAATGTTCCGTTCGGTCCCGCAACTAAAGATCCTAATTGTGTAGTAGTTGCAAATGTTGATGATGTTCCGGTTGTCCAGAGTTTTGCATTTGCAATATCAGTTGCAGGAGATGAAGATCCAGTAGTGTTAAAGGTAAAGGATGAGACATTAAGAGGATTTGCTGACCCTGTTGTTACTACCTGAACACCGACAATTTCATTGTTAGTTGTGCTGGGATTGACATTTGTCGTATTTGTCTGTGTTGTTGTACAGGACACATAAGACATGTTTGATGCGACACTCACATTAATATCATCAAAAGAAAGATACCAAGGTGTTGCGTTGGCAAGGCAATGAATTCCGATAGAATAACTGCCGGTTGTCGCAGGAGTAAATGTTCCGATCATTTGAGTATAAGTAGTGTTCTGAGGCCCGCTGACACTTGCTCCTGTGATTGTTCCGGTCATTGCACCTGAAGTCTGGCTGTTGCCGTACTTGGCCTCCAGCGTTGTCCAGCCGGAGTTTCCATCAGTGATATACCACATCGAAAATTCATAAGTAACACCGGCAGTCAGTGAAAGCAGGGGGGTGAAGAACCAATCATCACAACTGTAATAAAATGAAGCAAAGTCGGTGCCTCCGTGCGGAATTCGATTGTATGAACCAGGATTTGAAATCCATGTTTGTGTTTTTGAAGGCATGTTGGTCGAGGTCATACACGTTGGATATGTGTTGGCCGCAGTGATACTCTCAAATGGTTCTGTATATGGCAAGGCTTGAGGTGTATTGCATGCAGAAGTTCCTTTAATTACAATATTATCGATTAGACTGTTATTCGCTGCATCTGTTGTGCCGCCATTGCAACTTAGGTTACTTGTCATAATCCAGCGTAACTGAACAGAAGTTTGGTTGTCACAAGCAGCTGGTAGTGAAGCGTTGTTAATTATTCCGCCAGTCCAATCACTTTTACTAAGTGCTGTTGCATTTACAACATCGGTCCATGCTCCAGCACCAACTTTATACTGAAGTTTAAAGTCTCTGGGGCTTTTATTATTGTCTCCTCGTTGTCTGGAACTTACTGTAATGCTCGAATACCCAACAGTAGATATATCAACCATCCAGTATTTTGCTCCGCTACCACTTGCCCAGCCAGTTGCAACAGCACATCTTGTTGTTACACCTGCACCTGCATAGGTGGGTGCATTCACGCCTCCACCAACAGTCAATGTTTTTGTCAAATTGGCTGTAATGCCAGCGTCACAGGTGGCATTGTCCGGGTTATTCGGAAAATTCCATTCTGCAATAACAGTTTGCGCATTTGACAGTGAGATACTGAGAAAAAAGCAAAAAATCAGGGTGAAAAGTTTTAATGTGTATTTCATTGTATTCCTCCCAGAGTTTTAGCGGTTTGTATTATTGAATTCTTTTACTTTGTCTGCATTATTTGCAGCCCATTTTTTTACATACTCAGAAACAACAGCGTGTTTTTCAGTGTTTCTTTTTTCCCACTCAGCTTTTGCCGCCTGATATATGAATAGGTCATGCTCTGGGCTAAGCTGTTTATTGTATTTTGAATAGGGAACAAAACGTGGATAATACGCTCCGTATTCAGCAATCCATCTTTCAACAGCCATCATATACTCATCCATTTGTTCGGTTGTTGGATTTTCAACAATCAAAACAGGAAAAGCAGGATGCGTTTTTGCATATGCTTCCATTTCGGGAGTTCTTGATTCATAGTTAAAAACCATTGCATTGTTCAGATATTGAACAGGGTATTCCGGGTCAAAAAACTCTACGGGTATCGCCGCCTGTTCAATTTTGACATCAGTTAATGTAATTTCAGGTGAATTCTGAGCGGAAAAAACCTGTTGGCCGATTGATAGAGCTGGCCATATAAGAATAACAATGCTGAAAAGCAGTGGTTTACAATTTTTCATAGTGTTTTTATTGGACGTTTGAGTGGTATACGAATTTGAATTCAGAGAATTATTTCTCCGAATTTTTCTTCCATAAGGAAATGGGATGTTGTTATGAGCAAAATCAAAAAGACGTTGAATGACAGAAAGTTGACTGTCCAACGAATGGTTGTTTGCCAAAAACAAGCTCTTAACAGTTTCCCCCATTAATTCCCCCGAATTAAATTTGTGAATTTTCTCTAAGATTAGACTATCGCATGAAAGTTTAATCCGCAGATGGAAAATTCGTGTGCAATTTACTAATAATTCATTACGAGCGAATTTTTTTTAACACCAATTGAGCATGAAAATGTGCATTTTATGAGTTTTTAAACACGAATTGATAATAATATACAAGGATCAATACATTAATAAAGATTAAAATCTTTTCGGAATTAAATTGACATTTTACCGTGCCTGAGTTTTTTTGAGAATACCTTTATATATGCACCGGCTTTTTTGCTGAGTGGTGATGGTTATTGGTTATCGGTTAATGGTTATCGGTTAATGGTTATCGGTTAATGGTTATCGGTGATTGGTTATTAGATATTAGTTATTCATACATCACTTCTTCCTTCTTCCTTCCTTGTTCAGTGTTCGGTGCCTGCCTGGCTGGCAGACAGGTTCGAAAGGGTTAATGGTTATTGGGGAGTTATGAGTTATAAGTGATGAGTTATTGGTAGTAGCCAGTTGTCAGCTGAAAGCGCCTACCGAAGAGTCGATGTAGCCAGTTCACCGCGGCAAAATTATACACTGAGCTAAACACGTTTACCTAAAAAAATGACTATAGTTGGTTCCTTTGAGGCGATCAGCGTGCTTCGACAAGCTCAGCAACCAACGCTGATCGAATAATATTAGACTTGGGCTGGTCCCTGAGCTGATGCCTGTCCTGAGCTTGACGAAGGGAAGGGCAGCCCCAGGTACATAGGACCACGCGACCTGTCACGTTTTACGTGAAGCACCTTTGAGATGTATCGTCAC
>CAYSCE010000151.1:0-7485 GCA_964429475.1 uncultured Bacteroidaceae bacterium
ATTAACGAAGATAGTACCGGCCATCGCGGCTTCGATGTGAATTATCTGAATCCCGTGATTTTTTTCAGACCCGTTGAATTTTCGCTGGGCTCGCCCGATAATGTGCTGATCGGATTGAATGCATCGTATAAGATTCGTAAGAAAAATGTGTTGTATGCGCAGTTTCTTTTAGATGAAATCAAGGTGCATGAAATACTTTCCGGCGATGGCTGGTGGGGCAATAAATCGGCTCTGCAGGCCGGTTTCAGAACATATGATGTTGCAGGATTGGATGGACTTTCGTTGCAAAGCGAAGCGAATTTTGTAAGGCCTTACACCTATTCAAGCCGCACCAGCACTTTGAGTTACGGACATTACAACGAAGCGCTCGCGCATCCGCTTGGCGCGAATTTCATTGAAAGTGTGAGCATTCTGAAATATCATTACAAGCGTTTTTTTGCGCAGCTGAAATACAATTACATTGTTTATGGCGCAGACAGTTCGGGCATAAATTACGGCAGCGACATCTGGCAATCGTATACCACGCGACCGTTTGAGTATGGAAATTATGTAGGTCAGGGCGATAAGACGATGGTGAATATTGTTGATGCCAGCGTCAGCTATCTGGTGAATCCAGCCACGAATATGAATGTAACGCTAGGTTTGATGAGGCGTTCAGCCGATGCGTATTTCAACGACAACGATTGCACATTTTTGTATTTCGGTTTCCGCACGAGTCTGAATAATTTGTATTACGATTTTTGATCCTCCCCGACATTTTAGCGTCAGCCAGCTATGGTTGACATTCGACCTGCTGACCTGGAATTTTATCTGACTGGCAAGGCCGACGTCGGGAAGCTTGTCCTGTAGCACCTAACGATTCCTTGTCCTGCGGACGCCAAAATGTTAGGTGCAATTCCGATCACAAATTTCACACTTTGTTTTCATATTTCATTTAGCTGAATATGAGATTTAATGCGGAAAATTGAATGATATTGATTTTTATTTTTTACATTTGCGCATTAAATTCCAAAACCATGAAAATTCTGTTATCCATTATCTGCAGTTTAATTTTTGTTGCTCACATCAATGCACAATGCAAACCTGAAGGAACACAATGCTATGACATAAAAACAGGATGGTTTGCCGGTATTTCAGGCGGACAACTGTTGCCATACACTGATGTAACTTCATACGACGGATTTCATTTTACCGAAGAATACAATGAGGTCAGTGGCGGATATGCCATTCGCTTCGGAAAACACTGGACTCCCGCGTTTAGCTCAAATATTGAAGTCCTTGATGGCCGCCTCGATGGAACAAAAATGGCTTACACCAATGATTATCCAACCGATCAGGCTTTCACCTGCAATTTCTGGACTGTTTCAGCCGATTTTCAGGCGCACCTTTTCAAACTCACCAATATCACAAACAAATCGTGTGACTTTCTTCCCTTTGATATTTACGGTCGGATTGGTGCAGGAGCCACATTCTATCGTGCCCAGCAACGCATTGCCACCACGGGTGTAGTGGTAAATGAAGTGGGTATGGACAAACGTGAAGCTGTCTTCACCTACATTTTCGGATTTGGCACCGAGATCAATGTGCTTCCTATGCTTTCCATTTATGGCGAATATTCTTGGTACAACACGCCCACCGATCAGCTCGATGCTCGCCAAGGCATTACCAATTCGGATGATGCATTTGGTTCGTTTATGGGTGGCGTCAAATTTTATTTTGGCGGAGAAAACAAAAGTATTTTTTAATAATATGTACAATATTTTTCAGAGCCGCCTTGTGCGGCTTTTTTTGTGCTCTGGAAATAGGCCTCAAGGGAGCAACGCACAACGCACAACGCATATTGAGTTCAAAGTTAATGAAGTCATCAAGTTTATAACGGCGCATTTCGAGCTCGTCAAAGGGCAACGTTTTCATGGATTAAAATTCGTGAAATGAGTTATCATCGCAGATGATAGCTCATTTATTCGCTAAAATCAGAAGGGGCCAGCTGAGGATTATAAACCTGCCCGACTGCCTGTTGCAGTTAAACTTGCAGGCGGGTTCGTGCAATTCGTGTAACCGAAGTGCCTGGAAGGCTCTGAGCTCATGCGCCGTCCTGAGCCTGACGAAGGGAACACCTTTAATAATGATATAATGGGTGAATAATTCGTGGACAAGCGGAGCGCATAAGGTTCTTTGCTCCCCCTGGCGCAGCGAGTTGTTCACTCACACTATATTAGTCTCCTGCTGAAAAATATCAGCCCACACATATTCCATATTTAAAAAAATTGTACTTTTGCGCTGTGGAAAGATTTGATTGCTTGCAACCACGGTAAAAAATGCTAAACCAATATTTGCCGGCGCGCACGCAATCAAACCCATTCACTTTTCGAACCGAATTATTAATCTTCAAAAAGAAAGAAATGGGAATTTTATTTACATCGGAATCCGTTTCCGAAGGACACCCGGACAAAGTTGCCGATCAGATTTCGGATGCATTGCTTGATGAGTTCTTACGTCACGATCCAAAATCGCGTGTTGCCTGTGAAACATTAGTAACAACTGGTCTTGTTGTGCTGGCCGGCGAAGTAACCACTACCGGCTGGATCGATCAGCAGGAAACTGCCCGTAATATTATTCAGAAAATTGGCTACACCAAGCCAGAATATCGTTTCGACTTTAACTCATGCGGAATCATTTCGGCCATTCACGGTCAGTCGCCCGACATCAATCAGGGTGTGGATCGCGAAAAGGAAGAAGATCAGGGTGCCGGCGATCAGGGTATGATGTTCGGCTTTGCCTGCGACGAAATGGACAATTATATGCCCATGCCCGTTGAACTTGCTCATATTTTTGTTCAGCAGCTGGCCGCCATCCGCAAGGAAGGTAAGGTCATGACTTATCTGCGTCCTGATTCAAAGTCGCAGGTGACCATTGAATATGACGACAACCGTGTTGCTCAGCGCATCGATACTATAGTTATTTCAACCCAGCACGATGAAAACGTTTCGCTCGAGCAGATCCGAAGCGATGTACAGCAAATCCTTATTCCACGCGTCATTGAATCAGAGGATACTCCTGACAGAGTGAAACAGCTGTTCAAAGGCGATTTTACGCTGCATGTAAATCCGACCGGAAAATTTGTTATCGGTGGCCCGCACGGCGACACAGGCCTGACAGGACGTAAAATTATAGTTGACACGTATGGTGGCCGTGGCGCTCATGGTGGCGGTGCATTCTCGGGAAAAGATCCTTCGAAAGTGGATCGTTCGGCCGCTTATGCAGCTCGTCATATTGCCAAGAATCTCGTGGCCGCCGGCGTTGCCAAAGAAGCGCTGGTGCAGGTGGCTTATGCTATTGGTGTTGCCGAGCCCGTTGGATTCAATGTCAACACATTTGGCTCTGCCAAAGTGAAAATGACCGATGCAGAGATCAGCAATAAAGTGCGTGGCCTTTTCGATCTTCGTCCTTATGCTATTCTCAGAGAGTATGAGCTTTGCAATCCTATTTACACACCCACTGCAGCTTATGGACATTTCGGCCGCTCAACCTATGAGCAGGAAGTCGAAGTATCTGAACTTCACAAAGGTGCTGTTCAGAAAACAATCGGTGGCCAGCAGAAATGGGTGAAGAAAGTTACCTTCTTTGCATGGGAAAAACTCAATCGTGTTGAAGATATAAAGAAGGCTTTTAGTCTCTGATACTGAACGACTTTAATCTATAATGAACCCCGTTGAATCTTCGACGGGGTTTTTTGTTGAAAACTCTTGAAAATATAGCTGTACAACAATATTGTGCGGTTAAAATACATAATTTACGAGATTATTTTCCACTTCGTGTTTTAGGGTGTTCGAAAGCCGCATCAGGAGCTGGTTTTGGAAGGGTGATAAAAATGCAGTAAAAATCCGGTGATAAATAAAAAATGTATAATTTCGCCAAGAATCTTTCAAAAATAAACTTGTTATGGCAAAAGTAAAAGGTGCTATTGTAATTGACAAAGACCGGTGTAAGGGCTGCGGTGTATGCGTTCCGGTGTGCCCGAACTCCGTTATAAGGCTGGGGGATAAAGTAAACATCAAAGGTTATTTTTATGCTGAGCCTTACCAGGATGATTGTATTGGCTGTATGAACTGTGCAACAGTTTGTCCCGATGCAGTTATTACTGTTTACTCAAAAAAAGTTGAATAATTAAAAGACCATAAAAATGGGTGAATTAAAATTAATGAAGGGAAATGAGGCCGTTGCTGAAGCCGCTATTCGTGCTGGCTGCGATGGTTATTTCGGTTATCCGATTACCCCTCAGTCTGAAGTAATTGAATACCTCATGGCTGAAAAACCGTATGAACGCACCGGAATGGTTGTTCTGCAGGCCGAAAGCGAAGTTGCTTCTATCAACATGCTTTATGGCGGCGCAGGAACCGGAAAACGTGTGATGACATCATCGTCAAGCCCCGGCGTCAGTCTGATGGCCGAGGGTATTTCGTATATGGCAGGTGCTGAACTGCCCTGTTTATTATTAAACGTTGTGCGTAGTGGTCCGGGCCTTGGAACAATCCAGCCGGGTCAGTGCGATTACTATCAATCGGTTAAGGGCGGCGGACATGGCGATTACCGCATGTTTGTTCTCGCTCCGGCCAGCGTTCAGGAAATGTCTGATTTTGTGAAAATCGGTTTCGACATGTCGTTCAAATACCGCACTCCGGCTATGCTTCTGAGTGATGGTGTTATCGGACAGATGATGGAAAAAGTTGAACTCTTCGACCCGATTCCGCGCCGTACTGAAGAAGAAATCATTAAGGAATGCCCATGGGCAACCACCGGCAAAACAGCCAACCGCGAACGTAACATCATTACTTCGCTCAACCTTGATCCGGCCAAACAGGAAAAACACGTTGAAGATCTGGCCAAAAAATATGAAAGCATGAAACAGGACATTATGTTTGAAAACATCATGACCGACGATGCTGAATATTTGTTTGTTGCTTATGGTTCAAGCGCCCGAATCTGTCAGAAAGCTGTCGATCTTGCCCGCGCCGAAGGCATCAAAGTTGGCCTGCACCGCCCGATTACACTCTATCCTTTCCCCGAAGCCGAACTCAACAGACTTGGCTCGAAAGTGAAAGGAATACTCTCTGTTGAAATGAGCCTTGGTCAGCTGGTCGAAGATGTTCGCCTCGCTGTCAACGGCAAAACCAAAGTCGAACATTACGGCCGCGTTGGTGGAATGATTCATTCACCCTCACAGGTTGTCGATGCTCTTAAAAAACAAATAATCGGAGGATAATACCATGGCAGATGTAACTTTAGACGTCTGGAAAGACATAATCAAGCCCGAAAACAAGGTTTTTTCAAAAACTCCCTTGTTAACCGACAAAACTTTGTCGTACTGTCCCGGCTGCGGCCATGGAACTGCTCACCGCATTGTTGCCGAAATCATTGAGGAAATGGGTATTCAGGACAAAACCATCGGTGTTGCACCGGTTGGTTGCTCTGTTCTTGCCTATGAATTTCTCAATATCGATATGCAGCAGGCTGCTCACGGTCGCGCACCGGCCCTGGCTACAGCTATTAAGCGTATGTGGCCCGAAAAATATGTTTTCACCTATCAGGGCGATGGTGACCTGGCTGCCATTGGTACTGCCGAAACCATTCATGCCTGCAACCGCGGCGAAAACATCGTGATCATTTATGTGAACAATGGTATTTACGGTATGACCGGCGGTCAGATGGCTCCAACTACTTTACCCGGTATGAAATCAAGTACCAGCCCTTACGGCCGTGAAGTTGAAATGATGGGAAATCCATTGAAGATGACTGAACTCGTTGCTCAGTTGCCCGGAACCTATTTTGTGGCCCGTCATGCAGTTCATAAACCAGGCGCTGTCCGCAAATTCAAAAAAGCCGTTCGCATGGCTTTCGAAAATCAGAAAAATAAAAAAGGCCTTTCTTTCATCGAAGTCGTTTCCAACTGCAATTCAGGCTGGAAAATGACTGCCCCTGATGCCAACGAATGGATGGAGCAGAATATGTTCCCGTTCTATCAACTGGGCGACATCAAGGTGGATGGACAACTGGTCACTAAAAAGTAATCCTAAAACAGCAAACTATGACTGAAGAAATGATTATAGCAGGTTTCGGCGGACAGGGCGTTCTCTCCATGGGTAAGATCCTGGCCTATTCCGGAATGATGCAAGGCCTCGAAGTCAGCTGGATGCCCTCTTATGGTCCTGAAATGCGTGGTGGTACGGCAAACGTTACCGTCATCATCAGCGACAACCGCATCAGCTCGCCGATTCTCAACCAGTTCGATACCGCCATTATTCTCAATCAGCAATCACTCGATAAATTCGAGAGCGCTGTAAAACCCGGTGGTGTACTCATTTTTGATCCGAATGGTATTGTAAATCCTCCAACAAGGAAAGACATTACCATTTATGAAATCAATGCAACAAAAAAAGCTTCAGAACTTGGACTTACAAAAATCTTCAACATGATTGTTGTTGGTGGTTTCCTCAAAGTGAAGCCGGTTGTGACCGATCAGTTCATCGAAGCCGGCCTCAAAAAATCCTTACCAACCCGCCACCACGGACTCATTCCCGAGAACGTAAAAGCTGTTGGTATCGGACGCGAAATCATTGTGCCTTACACAGTGAAATAAGACAAAAACAACTTCATTACTACTTGCAAAAAGCTCCTCCGAAAGGCGGGGCTTTTTTACTTTCCTGACATTTTAGCCCCGCTTGCTGACATTTTAGCCCCGCCGCTGCCACTGTCACTCTGAGCGGTTAAGATAGTTATCGGAACGAAGAGTCGACAGCAGGACAGACTCCGGCGAAACGTCGATAGCGGGGTAAACTCCAGCAAGCTATGGTTGACAAAAGACTTGCTGGCCTGGATTTTATCTGACTGGCAAGGCAGATGTCGGGAAGAATAGTGAAGTTTTTTTTCCACGAATTGCACGAATTACACGAAAGTCAAAGCGCCTGTCTAAGTCTCATAGAATCTCTTTACATCTTCGGATTATTACGAATAAATGATGCATTTGCACAGGTGCAAATGAATCATTTCACGAAGGGCTGGGTAGTTGGTAATGCTATAATATTTTATCTTTGAAATAAAAAGCCATGAAAGAAATTATTTACAAAGACGAAGCATTCAAAATTATTGGCGCCGCAATGGAAGTTCATAAAACGCTTGGTAATGGTTATCTTGAAGCTGTTTACCATGAAGCTTTAATGATTGAATTTGAAAAACGAGGAATTCCTTATATGCATGAAGAACCACTATATATAAAATACAAAGATGTACAATTGAAAAAAACGTATGTTGCCGATTTTGTTTGTTACGAGAAAATAATTATTGAAGTAAAGGCCTTGTCTCAACTTAATTCGGATCACGAAAGTGTTGTACTGAATTACCTGAAAGCTTCAGGATTAAAACTTGGAATACTGATTAACTTTGGTGCATCAAGTCTTGAAAATAAACGACTTGTCAAATAGCATAAAC
>CAYSCE010000152.1:0-7441 GCA_964429475.1 uncultured Bacteroidaceae bacterium
ACATACAGTTCGGTGCCATACTGGCTGTTGTGGTCATGTATTTCAAACGCTTTTTTCAGTCTTTCGGTTTTTACGTAAAGCTGGCTGTGGCCTGTCTTCCGCTGATCATAGCGTTTTTGCTTGAATCTTTTATTGATCAGATGCTCGAAAGTGTTTTGATTGTTGCGATAGCATTATTGGTAGGCGGAATTATTCTGGTCTTTGTCGATCGTTGGTTTAGAAATCAAAGTACGGTTGATAAAATCATGTCGTCGAAAAACGCTTTTGTGATAGGATTGTTTCAGATTATTGCCGTCATTCCCGGTGTAAGCCGCTCTGCTGCTACCATTATCGGTGGAATGACGCAAGGCCTCAGCCGTAAACAGGCAGCTGAATTCAGTTTTTTTATTGCGGTTCCCACCATGCTGGCGGCATCGGCGTATAAGCTGTATAAAAACCACGATATTCTGGGAAGTACAGAAAACCTTGAGTTGCTTGCTGTAGGAAATCTGGTGGCATTCGTTGTTGCCATGCTGGCCATCAAAGGTTTTATTGCCTTTCTGAATCGTTTCGGATTCAAGGTCTTTGGCTATTACCGCATCGTGGTGGGCAGCATTATCATCGCATTATTGCTGGCCGGTTATTCCCTAAACATTGCATAATTCATGTTCGATTTTTCTGAAGGCGAAATACTGCTGTTTGACAAACCCTATACATGGACATCGTTTGATGTTGTAAACCTGATAAAAAATTGTCTGAAGAGATCACTGCCGGCTCCTGTCAAAGTGGGTCATGCAGGCACACTCGATCCGTTGGCTACAGGTTTACTCATTGTGCTTACAGGGCGCAAGACCAAAGAAATGGAGCTCATTCAGGCGCAGGAAAAAGAATATACCGGCACATTTACCCTGGGTGCAACAACTCCTTCGTACGATCGCGAAAAAGAGGTTGATCAGACATTCCCGATGGATCATATCAGTGAGAAAATGATTCATGAAGCTGCAGCTTCGTTTGTAGGTGAAATTATGCAGCTGCCGCCCGAACACAGTGCTGTGAAAGTTGATGGTAAGCGGGCTTACGAATATGCACGCAAAGGAAAGGCGGTTGATATTAAAATGCGGCCGATCACCATAAAATCATTTGAAATTACAAGAATAGCATTGCCTGAAGTTGATTTCAGAATTTCGTGCAGCAAAGGAACCTATATACGGTCGATTGCCCGCGATTTTGGCGAAGCCCTGAATTCGGGCGCATATCTGAGTTCGCTTTGCCGTACGCGCATCGGAGAGTTCAGTCTCACCGACGCCATGCATCCGAAAGAATTTACTTTGCTGATTGAGAAGATGAAAGAAGACGGGATGCTGTAGGACACGGCGCTCAAGGCACAACGCCAGCAGCTTAATGCTTAACGCTTAAAAAATTCGTAGATTCTCAGATCATTAAGCTTTAAATTTTTAAGCTTTAAGCAACGAAATTTAGCAACGCTCTGAGCACAGAGCGCAAGCCGCTACGCTGCATCAGTCATCAAGTTATCAAGTGAAAAGTTGAAAGGCGTCGTGAAAACATAGGGTCCCGCTCCGCAGCGGCGGACGTCGGGATAAACTCCGGGCATGCTGTAGCTTCGCTCTCACACTCTTCCTCGCTCTGTATTTTCATGTGGTACGGCTTCGCTCTCACACTCACCCGATAGCTATCGGGTCCCGCTCTGTCCGCCGCGGCAGATTGGCGGGGCTAAAATGTCGGGAAGGCACAAAGTTCAAGGCACAATGCGCAACGCTCCCGACGATTCCAGGTCAGTAATGCTATAACTTAACCTCATCTAACTGACGCTAAAATGTCGGGAAGGCACAATGCATGTGGCTTTGACTTCGAACTGATTTATGAATTTACAGCAAAAAAAAAGCCGGCGAAAACCGGCTTTTTTTGAAACAGAAAATATTTAGTTTCTCATGATGGTCACTGTTCCATGGTGTTCTTCAAATTCTTCGTTGCCATAATTGACTTTCAGAATCACGTAGTAAGTTCCGTCGGCATAATCTTCGCCGTTCCAGTCGTTCTGATAATTGGCGTTTTCATATATTTTCTTACCCCAACGGTTGTAGATCATCAGAATACTGTTTGGATAGTATTCGAGGTTGGTGACTTTGAAAACGTCGTTGAGTCCATCGGTTGGGGTTGGCGTTATTACGTTTGGAATGGTCAGGTCGCAGGCAATAACATTTACAGTTACTGTATCAGATACATTATCGCACCCATAAACGGTCACCATGTAGGTCATTGGCCCAACGGGCAGGTTCTGGGCAGTCAGATAAGGCGATGCGCTTCCGGTAGACCACAGGTAGGTGTATTGTGGTGTTGGCTGGCTTACATCGAAGTCATGATACTCGTGCTTGCACATATCGAAATCAGGTCCGAGATTCACTACAGGTGTTGGAATCACATTGACATTGATGGAATCGACATCGCTGCATTCGTTATAAGCGCCGTACGAAACGGAAACCCAGTAAGTACCGGTGGTTGTGATATTGGTGGTTTGGGTGTTTGCTCCATTCGACCACAAATAATTAAATCCGGGGTTTTGCGCATCGAGCGTAATTGCGGCAGTTTCGCACAAATCGGGACCCAGGTCAACACTGGCCCATGGAATCGTTACAACATCTATAGTATCGGCTCCATAACAGGAGACATTTCCATTTGTATTTGTAACAGTGACCGCATACGTTCCGGACATGTCAACAGTGGTTGTTTGGGTATTGGCACCGGTAGACCAGAAATACAGGTCACCTGCACCGGCATTGAGGGTAATTACAGCACCTTCGCATGCGATGGTGTCGGAACCAAGGTCCGGTGCCGGATTGGCAAGCACTTCAACCACCAGGGTTGTATCATATGAGCAGCCGAAAGCGTCCCAAACGGTGGCGGTGTAGGTGTAAAGTCCGTCAGTTGGCGGAGCAACAAAGGCGGTTGAGTCGGATGTTGCAGTAATGAAAGGTCCGGCCCATGAAACAGAATCAATTGGAACCGTATATGACCAGGCACCGCTCTGGGTCTGATTGAGCAGAGTCAGTGACCACCAGAAAACGTATCCGTTGTCAGCACCCCATTCATCACAAATCACGATGCTCCAGGTGCCGTTAAGCGGACAACCGACCAGCCCGGAGAAAGGATTTTGGGTTGTAATATAACCTGTATTGTTTATTGTATCAGTTGCAGGAATCGGAGAAGCACCTGCATCAAGGTTATTCATAGTGCCTTGCTGCGGGTAAACTTCCGACCAGCAATAGGTCCAGCCGGTTCCCGGAGGATTTGCTGCTGGACTGCAGGTAGGCGATCCGGCGCTGGAATTGGAAATACCCAGATCGGAACCGCCGCTGTTGTCGTAACTGTCCATCACAACTGAAGTTCCGTTGGGACATACAATGCTGAAAGCAAGGTCTCCGGCAAATGTATGTTCCATGTTGATACAAATGGAAGCAATATCGCTGGCGCTTTGAATAGTTGATCCG
The DNA here is from genome assembly GCA_964429475.1 of uncultured Bacteroidaceae bacterium. Lineage (GTDB taxonomy): Bacteria > Bacteroidota > Bacteroidia > Bacteroidales > DTU049 > GWF2-43-63. The sequence continues at coordinate 3,486 of CAYSCE010000152.1, forward strand.
GCAGGAAATGTTGAGAATGTTACCGGTGTTCCGTAACAGTTCGGAAGGCAGTTGGGACCGTCGGGAATAAATGTCGTACTGTCATATAACTCTGTCGCAATCTGAAAAGACCCTGTGGGAGCGACCACAATGGTTGATGTGGCACTTTCGCCAACAACCAGATCGATGGAATCACCGGCGCAAATATCAGGCAGCGGTTTGATGTCAATAATCGGGTTACCTGAAATACGAACCCGCAGAGCCAGAAGCTGCGTATTGGTACAACCTCTTGCGTCGGTCATGGTCAGTAATACATCATAGCCCTGAACAGCGGTGTAGAGGTGGTTTACCACCTGGCCATTGCCGGTATTTCCATCACCGAAATTCCACGTGTAGGTGGTGGTTGCTGCATCCTGATGATAAATCAGATCGTTTTCGGGGAAAGCGCCCGGGCCTGTGCCTAAAGCAGCGAATGTGATAATATCGCCGAAACAGATGTCAACATAATTGCTGTCGTCGGGCAGAGGTGACATAACCAGCGTGTCCACATTGGCCAGCACTTTCTGACATTGCGGAATGCAACCAATGGAGCAGTTCCATCCTCCGGCGACCAGAGAGCTGTTTGATTTGAAGCGGAAAGTAAGATCTCCCGATGCATTCGAAACGGAAGCCTGTACCATTGTTGTCGAACCAGACAGGGAGTTATTGTTATTATATTTTCCAATAACCGGAGAGGCGGTGGTAGGTCCGTCATAAATGATCAGCGTATCTCCGGGTTCAATATCGAATGATGCAAAACTGGCCTTAATGTGCGTGTTGACGAGGTCACTACTGGCAAAAGTTATCCACCGGTCCTGACTGTTGGTATATGCTCCGCCGGACGTGCCATCATCGTAAAACCAATATGCACAGCCGTTTTGAGTGGTGTTGTGCGTTGAAGCATTGAGATTTACAACGGTCTGACCAAACGATGTAAGGCAAAGCGTTGAAATGAACAGAGAAAAAATGAGTTTTTTCATGATGGCTTTTGTTATTTACCGCTTTTGAATTTATTTTCCAGATAATTCAATGGCTGCAACAGCAGCATATATTGGGTTCCATCGAGCCGGTACCAGGTGGTTTTGTCTTTCTGCCAGGTCAGGTTCGCCTTCAGAATATTAAAAGCAGACATATTGTTAAGCAGCAACGACAGATCATTGTCGGGCAGACTGAGAGCTACCGGATTTTGGGCATCGCTGCGTAAAGCGGCATTTTCAACCGTCCACAACTCGAATGAATTGTTGACGAAAAAGTTGTAGTATTTTATTGAATCGGGCGAATTTTTTGCCCATTCAGTTACTTTTTGCGTTCCGAAATAATCGGTCACCCGGGGATCAGCCTGAACACTGTTTTGTGAAAAAGCCGGTGAAAACATGATCAGAGCCAGCATTGAAAGAAAAAATCGATTCATTGGGATAATTTTTTTGCTACCATTAGACAAATGTGCGAAAAAAAAGTTTAACAGGCACCTATTAATAAAAAAAAAGGCGCATTTTTTTTCAAACGATAGACAAAAAACCTATTTTGCCAGTTGCACCAGATTTTCCCATTTGTCGGCGGGAATTTTGGCTCCAATGGTAGTAATGACCTCAGAAGCAATCATAGAGCCGGTTCTGCCGCATTCATATGCGTTTTTGCCTTTAGAAAGGGCATATAAAAATCCGGCTGCATATAAATCGCCGGCTCCGGTGGTGTCAACAGGTGTGATTTTTTGGGTGGGAACCTGACACATGTCGCCGTTCATGCTGACGAATGAGCCGCCGGGACCGGTTTTTACCGCCACAATGTCGACCCGTTTGCTTAAATGCTGAACCGACTGTTCGGGTTCGAGGCCGGTCAGCGCCTTGCTTTCTTCTTCGTTGGCAAAAATGATATCGGCATACAGATCAATCATTTCATTCAGAAAATCGCGGTTCTGTTCAACCACATTGTAGCTGGCCAGATCGAGCGACACGCGCAAACCCAGTTCCTTGGCGGTTTTGATGGAATGCGAAATCAGTTTGTAATTCTGCATCAGGTAACCTTCGATGTGCAGGATATCGTAATTTTTAAGTACTTCTGCATCAATGTCGGTATCTTCGAGTTCACAGGCGGCCCCGAGATAAGTGGCAAATGTGCGTTCACCATCGGGCGAAACCAGTGCCAGCGCCAGTCCGCTGGGGGTTTCGGTCTGAATCAGGTGCGTCCGGATGCCACTGTCCATCATGTCTTTTTTGAAAAATTCGCCCAGGTCGTCTTTTCCAACTTTGCCGATAAAACCGGTTTCCATACCCAGACGGGCCAGGCCGTGAATGGTGTTGGCAGCCGATCCGCCGCTGGCCAGCGAGCGTTTAAAGTGCTTTGTGGCGTCGGAAGCGCGCTGCGACATAGCTGCGTCGACCAGTTGCATACTTCCTTTCGGAAGATTCAGATTATTCAATACTTCATCACTTTCGATCTGAGTCATCAGGTCTGTCAGGGCGTTTCCGATACCAATAATTTTCATCGTCAAAAAATTTTTTTTGCAAATTTCGGAAAAATATTGCCACAGATAAAATATTTTACTATTTTTGCACTCCCAAAATATGGGAAACATATTCCTCCCTAGCTCAGTTGGTTAGAGCATCTGACTGTTAATCAGAGGGTCGCTGGTTCAAGTCCAGCGGGGGGAGCTAAAAACAGAGTGAGAGTGAGAGCGAGTGAACAGCGAGCGACCACTCTCATTCTGTTTTCTCATATCTCGCACTCACACTCGCACTGTATATTAATCCTTCCAACATGTTTTTGCCCGCAAAAACATGTTGGAATAAAAATGAAATATATGTTCGACTTCAAAAAGCTTATTGTGTATCAAAAAGCTCGTGATTTCGCCTTGACCACAACCGAATTGCTCGTCAATAACAAATTCGACAAGGCGGTAAACGACCAGCTGCGCAGAGCATCACTCAGTATAATGCTGAATATTGCGGAGGGTTCTTCGCGATTCAGCAACAAGGATCGAAAAAACTTTATGGTTGTGGCGCGGGGCAGCGCGTTTGAATGTTCTGCAATCTTTGATTTCCTTCATGCAAGCAAATCTATTTCAACCGAAGTTCAGCTTGCACTGGATAACCAGCTCGAAGAAATTTCGAAAATGCTGTATCCGCTGATTGAGTAGATGGATAAATAGGATGTCGGCTTTTACTATACATGAGCGAGAGCGGTTACGCACATTTTTATATGTAGTCATTTCTCATACATTGAATAAAACTATTCAATAAAGTTTGATTAATTTCGTTTTGGTGTTATCCAATAATTGAAGGAATGAAAAAGTTGCTTATGTATCTTGATTTATTCATCGTTTCTATGCTTTTAGTGCAATGATTTTCTTACATGAATAATTATTTTCCACATATTTTTTAAATTAGCAATCAAAAAGCACAATTATGGAAAACAGCAAAATAGAATCAGTTAGAGACATGTTTTCTTCAATTATTGGCACTGACTGGAATAAAGGAGATTATATATTTAGAGGACAAGCTAATATTAGATGGAAAATTAAGCCAAATATGTTGCGTGTAACTAAAACTATTGATGATGAAATTAAAGAAAAAGCCATGCTTACATCTCTTTATAATGATGTGGAAGTGCCTTATTACCATGGAAAAGATCCGGTTGAGTATTTGACAGTTTTGCAGCATTATAAAATTCCAACTAGGCTTTTAGACTTTACAAAAGATCCGCTTATAGCTCTATATTTTGCATGCAGTGATGCAAATGAAAAGGATGAAGATGGTGTGTTTATTGTGACAAACAAATCATTCTTTAATGATTTTTGCTTATATAGATACGATAACGAATATCTAGTTGATAAATATGCTGATCTCAGAGAAAAAGCACTAGCAGAAAGACATAATATTTCAGAGGTAAAGTACTTTGAACCGTTGTTCCCGAGCCCTCGATTAAGAGTGCAAAATGGG
>CAYSCE010000153.1:0-7430 GCA_964429475.1 uncultured Bacteroidaceae bacterium
CCGTTTTATGGTTGTGCTGGCAACCGCTCAAATGATTTTTTCGGTATGGACCAACCATCCAAAACGCAAAGCGGCCGGCAGAGCTTGTTTGAACATGGCTGTGGGTTGCGAAGTTAATGGCGATTTTCAGGCTGCCTACGACTGGGCCAATAAAGCCTATGTCGATTACCGTGATAAAACTGCACGTTATTATGTAAACGCGCTGAAATACAGATTGAGTCTGGAGTAATTACAAGTCAGCTACTGATTGCCGGCTTCGCGCTTGAGTACTTTGGTAAACACTGTTACTTCCAATGCAAGATAACTGAAATACAGTACTACGAAATAGAGACTGTCGTTCAGGGAATTCAGACTGAATCCCATGACCAAAACAAGTATATAAATCATTCCGAGTAACATTTTTCCGGTGGTAAGAGCCAGAAAAATCAAGGCTATGGACTTTGGATTTTTTTGTACTGCTTTTTGAAAAATGAAAAAAGACAGTGCATACAAAGCTGAGAGAATACCCAGCGTCCATGGCCACGAAATACCGTAATACTGCGGAAAGAAATAAGTTGCTGCACCTGTCAGAATCATAGCTGCCAGCATCATAAAGACAAATGGTTTCCAGATAGAAATCTTCATTATTTGTTTCTGTTTAAACCGCGCACAATAAGTAGCAATGATACAATGACTGAAAGCGGCGATAAAATAATGGTGAACCAGGGAATGTCGCTGCCGGTTTGCCGGTCAAGCCAAACGCCGCCCCAGGTGCCACCTCCGATGATGGCCATCATTTCGAATGCCAGCCCCGAATAGCGGGCAAAGTCGGCACCGGATTTTTTAAAATCTTTTTTATCCTTCTCCATCCGAAGGTATGGATTTATTCAGACTGGCTGGCCTGCATGCTGCAGTTACCGCTGAATACGGCTCCGGGCTCAATACTGATTTTCTGCGTCTGAATATCGCCGATAATTCTTGATGACGCTTTCAGTGCCAGTAATTCAATGACGAATACCTTACCGGTAACAGATCCGCTAAAGTCGGCATTCTGGCAACGTATTTCGCCTTCAATCTGTCCCGATGTACCAATAACAACCCGGCCTTTTGCATGTACATTCCCGGTAATCTGTCCGTCGATACGGACATCGCCCGATGTTGTAATATCGCCGTTGATTGTTGTTCCGGCTGCAATCAGATTAATAGTTGCCGTTAGTTGTTCGTTTGTTTCTGTTTTTGCCATAGGTCCTTTTTTTCAGATTATTCCGATAAGTAATACCGGTTGAAAAATTCCATGTATTTTGTCTCATCTTTAGATTTATAAAAGATGGGATAATTGTCGGTGCTGATAATGAAAGTTGTTGCGTTTTTATCGGTCATAGCATCCATCAGGCCCCGGTCGTTTTGTGTAAAACGCAGGTAGGTCATACCATCCGTTTTCTTTTTGAAATTACTGACCGATAGCATAATGCGGGAATCGGTCAGATACAGGTTGCTTACCGTCAGATTATCCGAACCAAAATAGGTGCGGTTAAAATCGGAAAATGCAGCTTTTATTTTATTGATATTGGCACCACGAATATCAATCAGACACACATAAAGATGGATGTCATCGTTGGCGGCAATTTTATACAGATCTTTTGGCACTACAGTATTATTAACCTGGGTATCACTGCTGTCTGTGGGAATTTGAACATCACCGCCAAGGAAAGCCAGCAGTTCATCGGCACGCACTTTTACATCGCCTGAATAATGGTTGGAAACATAGGTCATGCGTGTTTTCAGAGAATCGTTGCCATACATTTTGCCAATACTCAAAGCTTTCAGAAAATCGAAACGGCCGCGCAGCGACAATTCTTTAAAATTGGTCAGGGCTGAATCGGCGCGGGTAATAACTTTATTATATGACCCATTGAGATAGAACTGATAGGTATCTTCGTAATAACTTTCACCCACATCTTTCTGCGCAGCTACTTTGGACCAATAGTCCGGATCGGATATTATTTTTGCAAACTCACTGTCCGGGAAGCCGGAAATAATGAGGTTTTTATAGTACTGGGCCCGTGCTTCATTCTGTATGCTCTTGTTTGATGAATACAGCATATACCACGCTTCGAGCTTGTACGATGTTGTGTCGAACCGCTGCAGCAAAGTTTCGTGTGCTTTAATATGATCGTTGAATTCCTGCAATTCGGTTTTATATATGCGACCCAGTTCAAAATAAGCTTTTTCAATTTTCCGGTTCGATGCTGTAATTCTTTCCGGAGTCAAGGGTACATCTTTAAGGTAAAAACTGCGATCGCGCGGATTGGTAGCGGCTTTGGCCGAATCATCCATCGGAATGGTATCGGAACCGGCATCGGTAAAGCCAAAGTCCATGATCTGTTTGTTTTCAAGTCGCCATAAAGGCGCCAGTTCGCGATCGCCCCATTTTTTAATAAACTCTGATTTACCCATGGCTACGGTTTGTGCATTGTAGAAATACCAGTTTGAATTGGCATTGGCAATATTGGGCAAATTGCTGTTCTGGGCAGCAGCCATGCGTTCGCGTTCTTCGCGTTTTTTTCGTTCTTCTTCCTGAATGTATTGTTGAATCAGATTATCGATTACAGCATTCCGGTCAACTTCGCTCATCTTGGCCAGACGTTGCAGAGAGTCTTCAAGCTCAATAGTGGTCAGATTCAATACCAGCCCGCTCAGTACTTCATGGCGGTTTTTTATGTTTTCGTAATTCGGATAGTCTTTTGGTAAAACAGTTATACAGGTGTCATAATATCCCTGCGATGTTTTATAGTCTCTTTTATCAAAGAACAGTTCTCCTAATTTGAGGTAAGTGCTTGATTTCTGATACACATTTTTTGTGCTGTATTTTGCCGATAAAATCAAATAATCAATGCCTTCTTTCTCTTTTTTGTCTTTAAAAGCAATGTTGGCAAGGGCAAAATAGATTTCATCACGATAATCATCGTTTTTACTGTCTTTAAGCATTTTCTCAAGTTCTTTCACAATGGCCGTACTGCTGCCACTGTTGGCATCGTAACACTGAGCCGCAAAAATACGCGCATGAAAAGCAATTTCGTATTTTGGATTTTTCTTCAGAATTTTCTGATACATGGCCAGTGCTTCTGCATTGCGGTCGAGGCGCTGGTAAACCTGAGCCAGCACAAACATAAGACGAACCTGAGTCTTTTTGCCTTTGTTGAGTTGCAGCGCTTTTTTCAGATAATCGATGGAAGCTTCGAGATTACCGGATTTAATCTGATAGTCAGCCTGCACCATGGGCAGCATCTTGTTGGTTTCTTTTAATAACGTCCCCTCGTTTTGGGCCGATTCGACCAAAGCCAGGTATGAACTTGTTTTGCTGAGTTTGTTGCGGGCAATCATCGTGCGGGCCATCCACAAATAAGCCTCAAAGCGCTCCGGATTTTTTGAGTATTTTTTGGTGGCGTAATCCAGTGTGCTGAAAGCTTTTTCGTAATCGCGTTTCATAAAACTGGCTTTACCAATCATGATATAGCTGTCGTCAATCCATTTCACATTTTCTTCGCCCTTGAATTCCATACTGTGGCGGGCAATAACCTTGTATGCCTTCTCAATGCTGCGATCCATGAGTGGAACAATAGCCTGAACATCATTCTGGCTGCCTTCCGGGAAAATGCTGATGATCTGGGTGTAATTATCCTGATGCACATTGGCCAGATTGGCGGTGCCCTCTTTCAACGCTTCGTTTCCATTGAAATAGGCGTTAAAATGCGATGTGAGATTATGATAGGCCCGACGCGTAGCCGTGTTTTTCTTGGTCGAACACGCCGAAGCTGCGATCAGAAGCAGTGTCAGTATTAATAAATGGCTTTTCCTCATGCCTGTATTTTGGTCTGATAACGAATAAACGGCAAATTTATTATTTTTAATTAGAATTCCTTTAAAGATTTAAGAACGAATGATGATTTTAGAGCGAGGATTTATGATTTTTGATCGGATTTAGTCGTTACACGTTACAGACGTTACGCGTTACAGTCGTTACATTACAGCAATCAGCTTTCAGCAGTCAGCTTTCAGTCCTCAGCGGCGGATCAGCAGTCAGCAATCAACAGTCAGCCCTTATGCCGCCTGTCTTAGTCAGAGAGAGTGAATGGTTCCGATAGCTATCGGAAGAGAGCGAAGCTAAATAACGCCGCATGCGTTGTGCTTTGAGCGTTGTGCGTTGAGCCGTATTCCGCCTGCCGCCTGTTGCCTGTTGCCTGTCGCCTGTTGCCTGTCGCCTAATCACATATTCCCACATTTCCAAATGCATTGAAAGCGCGACATTTTCAAATCTCCATATTCTTTCGTATTCCCATATTTTCAAATGTTCATATTTTCACATCGTATCTCATATCTCGTATTTCATATTTCGTATTTTCGTAAGTTTGACCTCAAATTTCCGCATTGCCCGATTTCTCCGAAAATATCAAACAAAAACTGGCAACGCTGCCGTCGCAGCCCGGGGTTTATCAGTATTTCGATGCCGATGACATCATTATTTATGTTGGCAAGGCCCGCAATCTGAAAAAGCGCGTCTCATCCTATTTTCAGAAAGAACACGACAGCGCCAAACTTCGTTTGCTGGTGCGCAAAATTGTTCGGATCGAGACCATGGTGGTGCGCAGCGAATTCGATGCACTGCTGCTCGAAAACAATCTGATCAAACAGTACCAGCCGCGCTACAACGTATTGCTGAAAGACGACAAAACCTATCCCTGGATTTGTGTTACTGACGAAGAATTTCCGCGCATTTTTTCCACACGTTCCAAAGATTTCAAAGGTGAATATTTCGGTCCTTATCCCAGTGGCCGCATGGTAAAAGCGCTGACCGACATCATCCGGAAAATTTTCACGCTGCGCACCTGTAAACTGGCACTGACCGAAGACGGTATTGCAAAAAGCCGTTTCAGATCGTGTCTTGAGTTGCAACTGGGCAATTGTCTTGCTCCCTGTATCGGCCAGCAAAGCCGCGTTGAATACAATGACATGGTTGTTCAGGCGAGAAATATTCTCAAAGGCAATCTGAGTCCCGTTATACAGACGCTCAAAACAAAAATGAATGAATGCGCTGCGTTGCTTGAATTTGAAAAAGCACATAAAATAAAAGATAAACTGGACGCATTGACATCGTTCCAGGCCCGATCAGGAGTAACTTTCGAGAAACTTGGCGATGTCGATGTTTTTTCAGTGGTCTCTGACGACGATTACGGCTATGTGAATTTTCTCCGCCTGCTCAATGGCAATGTTGTACAGGGCCACACGAATGCGCTGAAGAAAAAAATGGATGAAACGGATGTCGATCTGCTCATGATTGGATTGGGTGAATTCCTTTCTCTCAATGGAAATTTCGCACCGCTGGTGTTACTGCCAATTGAGACAGAGATTGAGATTCCGAAGGTGAAATTCGAAGTCCCGAAAATCAGCGATAAAAAACAATTACTTGAGTTATCGCTGGCCAATGCAAAACAATTTCGTCTCGAGCAGGGTAAGAAACGCGAAATGATTGATCCGGAGCGGCATTCAAAGCGCATTATGCAAACCATGATGACGGATCTCCGCTTAAAAAAACTGCCGGAACATATTGAGTGTTTCGATAACTCCAATTTTCAGGGAACCGATGCGGTGGCTTCCTGTGTGGTTTTCCGCAAAGCGAAACCGGCCAAAAGCGAGTACCGTCATTTCAATATCAAGTCGGTGACTGGTCCCGACGATTTTGCCAGCATGACCGAAGTGGTAACCCGGCGTCTGAAACGCTTGCAGGAAGAGGGTTCCGACTTACCAGATCTGTTGATTGTCGATGGTGGCAAAGGTCAGTTGAGCGCTGCCGTAGAGGCTTTGGATAATTTGAATCTGCGCCATGTTGTACCTGTCATCGGCATTGCAAAACGTCTTGAAGAAATTTATTTTCCGGGCGATACGCTGCCCATTTATATTGATAAAAAAAGCGAGTCGCTTCGGCTTATACAGCGTATGCGCGACGAAGCACACCGCTTCGGAATCACGCACCACCGCAACAAGCGCAGCAAGGGATTGCTGAAAACCGAACTCACCGAAATTACCGGCATCGGCAAAGCACTGGCGGAAAAATTATTGATACATTTTGGTTCGGTTGAAGCGCTGAAAGCGGCTTCTGAAGAGGAAATACAGAAGGTGGTTGGCGTGAAGAAAGCGGAGGTGATTCTTGCGTGGCGACAGAAGAGCTTTTAAATATTAACCTCAGCCAAATTCCGGGTTTTTCAAAAAGTGATGTATGGTATAATCGTAATTTGCAAATATGAAGTGCTATAAATGCAATAATACATAAAAATGCGAATAAAAAATATTATATTTGCATATTCAACTACTATTGCAAATGAAAATCAGTGCATTCAAATCCGGGAAATGGGTGAATCAGTATCAGTACAAAAGCTTTTTGCCTGAGACCATCAATCATGCGTGGACCATCGATGAGGACAGAATGAATCTGTTGTTGAGTCAGGCTGCATTGCATTTGGGTGAGTTGAATGCCTTTTCTTCGCTGATTCCGGATGTGGACATTTTTATCAAAATGCATGTTCAGAAAGAGGCCATGAACAGCAGTCGAATTGAGGGAACCCGCACCAGCATGGAGGAATCGTTGAACAAAGAGGAAAACATTGATCCTGAAAAACGCAACGACTGGCAGGAGGTCAGAAATTATGTAAGTGCTATGAATGCGTCTGTTATGTCATTGAATAAACTGCCGCTCAGTGGTCGTTTGATGAAGCAGACACATAAAATACTGATGAAAGGAGTGCGGGGTGAGGCCAAAAATCCTGGCGAATTCAGATCCTCGCAAAACTGGATTGGAGGCCGTAGTATTAAAGATGCCGTTTTTATTCCGCCACACCCGCATGATTTGCCTGACCTGATCAGCGATCTGGAAAATTTTATGAACAACAATACGTTGTCAGTCCCGGAATTGGTAAAAGCTGGGATTGCACATTATCAGTTTGAAACCATACACCCATTCCTCGATGGAAACGGGCGTGTAGGACGATTGCTGATCACTTTGCAGCTGGTCAGCCAGGGATTATTACAAAAGCCAACCTTATATCTTTCCGATTATTTCGAAAAAAACAGGAGTGAGTATTATTCGCGATTGGCGAAGGTGAGAACCGATAACGATTTAAACGGTTGGTTGATGTTTTTTCTGGAAGGAGTCAGGCAAACATCGGCTGATTCGGCGCTGACATTCAGAAAAATTATCGAGATTCGTAAAAAGACCGAAAAGAAACTGATGAAACCGAAAAAGGCCTCCAAATCTGCTTTTGCGCTACATGATTTTATGTACCGCATGCCGGTATTCGAAGCGCAGGATGTAGCCGATGATTTGGGCGTCAACATTTCTACTGCTTATCGCATGACGGAGCAGTTTATGAAATCCGGAATACTTGAAGAATCCACAG
>CAYSCE010000154.1:0-7429 GCA_964429475.1 uncultured Bacteroidaceae bacterium
CTGATTTCAACATCGTGTCCGGTCAACCCAATTAACTAAGAAAATGAAATGAATAAAATAACCTGTTCGGAAAATTCGAAACGGTCAACGAAAAAATCAACTGCTTTTGCGATAACTTAAAACTGCCCATCCGTTGAAAAAAACAGCGAACGAAATCAAGGCAAACAACTGCGTTGTCAACTCAGCAAAACCGCTTCCCTTCAGGTAAACCAGACGCAACACCTGGATCATATATTTCAACGGACTAAAGGTGCTGATGGCTTGTGCCCACCCGGGCATATTTTCAACCGGCGTATATAAACCACTCAGAAAAATAAAGGATATGATAAAAAAGAACATCATGAAAATTGCCTGCTGAATGGTTTGTGCATAATTGGAAATCACAAGTCCGAAACCGGAAAATGCCAATACAAACAACGATGCGTAAACATAGATCACAAGCAGGTTTCCGGCTGGTACCAATCCATACGCAATATAAGCAACCAGAAATGAAATACTGATGACCACAAACCCAAGTATCCAGTACGGAATCAGTTTCGATAATATGAAATATAATTTTTTTACCGGCGTTACATTCATCTGTTCTATGCTTCCATCTTCCTTTTCACCGACAATATTCAGTGCCGGCAAAAATCCGGAAACCATTGCCAGAATCATAATCATAATGGCCGGTATCATCGTTACCCGATACAGCAATTGCGGATTGAACCGGTAGTCGGGAATGACTTCAAAACGCGGTGCATTGTATCGGCTGGTTTCTGAAAATAATTCTGCACGCACTTCGGAACTGAAATTACGGATGATGTTGGCCATATACGAACTGCCGATTCCACCCTTCATTCCGTTCACCGTATTGGCTGCAATCATCACATGCGTTTTCTGTTCTTTCACCAGATCCTTTTCGAATCCTTCCGGTATTTCAAGAATCATATCCGACGTTCCTTTCTCAACCGATTGCAGCGATTCGGTATACGTTTCCGATACATCTGTCAGCCGGAAATATTTCGACTCCTGTACATGCTGAATCAGTAAACGCGAATACGGCGATTTGTCGTGATCGATAATGCTCAGATTAATGTTTTTAATTTCGAAATCGGCTGCCAGCGGAAAAATGAGCACCGCCACCAGTGGCATAATGATCATCATTTTCGGAAGCGCTTTGTTCCGGAAAAATTGTTTGAATTCTTTTTCAAGCAGGTATTTCAACATAGCTAATCCAGTCTGATTTTAAAGTTTCGTAAACTCAGTGCAAGTAACACAACAGCCATGAGCAACAACACACCCATCTGCATGGCTATTTCATAAAAACCAACACCCATAATCATGATAGAACGCATGGCCTCGATGTACCACTTCACCGGTAAAATCTGTGCAATCCATTGCAGCGCTACCGGCATACTCGACACCGGAAAAACAAGTCCCGACAATAATACTGCCGGCAGCATCAACCCCATAGCCGATGCCAGCATGGCAACCATCTGTTTTTTTACAAGGGTCGAAATTAAAATACCAAGAGCCAGCGAAACAAAAATGAACAGCAGTGAAACAACAATCATCAGAAACCAGCTTCCGTTGACCGGAACACCCATGATGACTGTTGCAATAAATATAATGGTGGCGAAATTCATCAGTGATATCATAAAAAACGGAACCACTTTCGCCAGAATAATGCTGATGGGTTTCATGGGCGATACCAGTAAAATTTCCATGTTGCCTTTTTCTTTTTCGCGTACAATCGATACCGAGGTCATCATGGCACACACCAGCATGATGAGCATGCCCATCACACCCGGAACAGTGTTGTAGAGACCTTTCATGGTGGGATTATACAAAAGCCGGATATCGGACTGAATCTGAAAAGGAACACCTTCCGTTTTAAAAACATCCTGCTGATACGAGCTCATCAGATTCTGCGCATACAAGGTCAGCGTTTGCGCTGTATTCGGATCCGATCCGTCGGTGACAATACGTACCTGTGCATTACCTGTATGCAGCATGTTGCTGTAAAAGTTCTCACCAAAAATGATGAACATGCCAATGTCGCCACGCTGAAATATTTTTTCTGCTTCCTGCGGACTGTTGACATATCCGTCGAAAATAAAATATTCGCTCGTTTCGAGTTTGTTTACAATTCCCTGCGTGGCCACATCGCGCGACGGATCATACACTACAAAATGTGCATTGCGTATTTCGGTGGTGATTGCATAGCCGAATAATATCAGCATCACCACGGGCAGAACAATCAAAATCATCATGGTCCAGCGATCGCGCAGGATGTGATAAAATTCTTTTTTCGTAAAAATCCAGAACTGTCTCATATCAATCTGCTTTACGTGTTGCACCTCGTGTGAGCTGATGAAATACATCCTCAATGGACCCGGTGCCGGATTGTTTTTTCAATTCGGCCGGTGTATCAAGCGCGGCAATTTTTCCGTCCACCATAATGGAAACGCGGTGACAATATTCTGCTTCGTCGAGATAATGCGTGGTGACAAAAACCGTGATGCCCTGGTCGGCCGACTGATAAATCAATTCCCAGAACTGACGCCGCACAACAGGATCAACACCGCTGGTGGGCTCATCGAGAAAAACAATCTGTGGCCGGTGAAAAATTGAAATTGAAAAAGCCAGCTTCTGTTTCCATCCCAGCGGCAACGATTTTACCAGCGTGTTTTTTTCGGATAAAAAATCAATCGACGACAACATTTCATCGGTACGCGGTGCAATTTCTTTTTCAGGAACTCCATAAATGCCGGCATACAAACGAATGTTTTCCCACACCTTCAAATCTTCGTACAACGCAAATTTCTGACTCATGTATCCGATGCTTTTTTTCACCTGCTCCTGCTGATGGGCCACATCGAAACCCGCCACCAGTCCTGTTCCCGACGTTGGCTTGCTGAGTCCGCACAACATGCGCATGGCTGTGGTTTTTCCGGCGCCGTTGGCTCCGAGAAATCCGAAAATTTCGCCTTGCTTCACCTGAAACGAAATGTGATCGACCGCTGTAAACGATCCGAATTTTTTGGTGAGCTGATCGGCTATAATGACGTCGTTCATGATTTGCCTGAGGTTAAATGAATAAAACAATCTTCGATGCCGGCTTCGATCGGACGCACATCAACATGCTCATGTCCCTGCTCTCTGAGCCATGCATGCAGCATAGCAGGCTGCAAATGCGGGTCATTGACTATTACATGATGCGAATCGCCAAATGCATAACAGATGTTTACTGCAGGATGTTTGCGCAGGTCGGTCAAAAGTTTTGACATGTGGTTGCTACAGACGGCCCATAGTATTCCTGAAAAATCACGTACAATATTTTCAGGCGTATCGGTTTTAAATATTTTGCCGGATTGTATCAACGAAATGCGGTCGCACAAAGCGGCTTCATTCATATAAGGTGTCGACACCAGCATGGTAATTCCTTCGCCTTTCAGTCTCTGCAGCATATCCCAGAATTCCTTGCGCGAAACCGGATCAACACCAGTGGTCGGTTCATCGAGAAACAACACAGATGGTTTATGAATGAGCGCACAACTGAGCGCCAGTTTTTGCTTCATACCACCCGAAAGCGCGCCCGCACGGCGGTTTTTGAAAGGTTCAATCTGCTGATAAATGTCGCGGATCAGATGCTCATTTTCTTCAATGGTGGTGTTGAAAACACTGGCGAAAACTTTCAGATTTTCTTCTACCGTCAGATCCTGATACAACGAAAAACGTCCGGGCATATAACCGACGAGATAACGGATTTTCCTGTACTCTTTTACGACATCAAAACCATTTACCAGCGCGGTTCCGCTGTCAGCCAGAATGAGCGTGGTGAGAATGCGGAACAACGTGGTCTTCCCTGCTCCGTCGGGACCAATGATGCCCGAAATTTCTCCTTTCGGCGCCGTAAAACAGACATCGTTCAATGCATGAACAGCACCGTAATTTTTATGGATATTTTCAACAACAACCGACATAATTATTCTCCTAAAACAATTCCGCCGTACATTCCGATTTTTAAATAGCCGTCATTTTTTACGGCCACCTTGATGGCATATACCAGATTGGCGCGCTCATCCTGGGTTTGAATGGTCTTCGGCGTAAATTCCGATTTATCCGAAATCCACGTAACTACTCCTTCATATTCCCTGCTGTCGTCTTTTCCCGATTCAGCCAACACTTTTATTTTTTGTCCGACTTTGATTTTTTCGAGCTGATCGGCCGTTACGTAGGCACGCAAAAACATGTGTTGTGTGTCGGCCATTTTTAATATGGGTTTGCCGGTCGATGCAAATTCTCCCTGCTCGGCATACTTCACCAAAACGGTTCCTGCCATAGGACTCAGTATACTGCATTTGCGCAGCTGGTCTTCGATCTGTGCTATCTGAATGTCGAGCGCATCCGATTCGCTGCCGACACCCGAACTTGTATTTTCGAGTGTTTCTTTTTGTGCCGCCAGTTGTTTTTCGAGCACCAGAATCTGTGCGTTCATGTCATCGAGTTGTTTGCGGTTGGCAGCTCCGGCGTTGACCAGATTTTCAATTCTTTTCTTTTCGCTTCGTGCTGTTTCGAGCTGCTGCTGCGTGGCTGCAATCTGTACACGAACATTCGGATTGCGGCTCCTGACGCCTTTTGCATTCGCCTGCAACTGCAGTTTTTTCAGATACAATTGTGTACTGTCGATCACTGCAATTGTCTGATCTTTTTTCAACACATCGCCTTCGTTGATGTTGAGCAACAGAATTTTTCCATTGGCTTCGGAAGAAACAATTATTTCGGTGGCTTCGAAAACACCGGTGGCATCGGTTTCGCCGTTGCCGTTGCCACACGAAGTGGCAGAAAGAATCATAACCGATGCAAGTAAATAATGAATGGCTTTCATCTGAAAAAGATTTATTGGTTTGTCGAGTTTTTTAAATTGTATATGGCCTGCAGCATTTGCATTTCGTGCAGGGCTTTGTCCAGCATCGAGCGGTTCACGGCATTCAGATCGCGGATCAGATCCGATGCCGATGCCGTTCCATTCTCAACCTTCACTTCGGTGGTGCGCTGAATTCCCTGACGCAGGCTGATGATCTCGTCGTCCGATTGCAGCAGCTCCCGGTATTTTTCGATTTCGGTGTTGAGTTGCGAAACTTTCAGATTGGTGTTGAATAAAAAAGTCTGTTGTTGTACATCGGTCCCCGACTGATTTATTTTCAACAACTGCAGATCGTTGCTTTGTGTATAAAATCCGCTCAGATTCCAGCTCAGACGAACACCTCCAAGAAAAAACGGATTGAATTCATTGCTCAGCATATTCAGTCCGGGCTTACCATATCCGCCCTGTGCAAACAGCGCAATTTTCGGCATCGTACCCGAACGGACAAGTTTCTGCTGACTATTATACAAGGTACGCTGTGCTTCGAACAACTGCAATTCGGGACGCCGGATTTCGCTGGTACCAGACGTGTTCAGGCCTGCAGCAGGTTTCGCAAAAACGGTTCCCTCCGGAATCTGTTCGCCGGTAAAAGCCGATAACATATCTGTAAATGCTTTTTTCGACGCCTGTAATTCCGTTTGCATTTGTCGGGCCCGCAACTGCTCCACACGAATGGCGTCGAGATCGGCCTGCGATGCAACGCCATTGTTCAGCGAAGCCCCGACACGATTGTAATTTGTTTCGAGATCTTTCTGCAACAACGCGTTCAGATTCAATTGCTCATTCAACAAAAGAATTCCGAAATACAACTGATTGATTCGTTCCTGAAGTGCATACATATCCACTTCGTATTTTTGTTTCTCAATATCAGCCGATGCTTTGTATATAGCACTGCGTGCGCTTGTCGAGCCACCATCCCACAATGTCTGACTCACTTCGATGGTAGCCTGATACTGATCTTTGTCCATTTCGCCAATGCCAGGCATGGTAAACGGCAGCTCAGTCACTTCGGATTGCCAGGTGGCTTTGGCCGAAAACGAAACCTGAGGCAACCATGCTTTGGCGGCATTTGAAAGATTATATGATTCGGATTTTTCGATCAGCCCGTATTGCTGAACAAGCGGATACCGGGCACGCGCTTTTTCGTAGCACTGCTCCGGAGTCAGCTGTGCATGCGAGGTGTACGAAAGCATCGTACACAACAGCAGCAGAAATAAAAGTCGTGTTGACATGATTATTTTCGTTTTTTTGTTTTCTTTTCAGGTTGGATTTCCACATCCGGCTTCAGACTGTTGATGATAACCCGGATGTTTTCTTCTTTGCGATGCATGAGCATGAAGTTGAAAAAATCATCATTAAGTACGAGGATTTTTTTCATGATCGGCGCACCGATAAAAGCCATTACATTGAGTGCAACCATTGAATAAATAATATCAGGAATGGTCGTTGGTCTGACTCGTCCTGCATCAATTTCCGCATCCAGCTCCTTTTGAAATGGTTCATACACATGACTGATGGTCGAACCCAGCATTTCCTTCAAAGAATCGATCCGGTCGGGATTGGTGGTAAGCTCATTTATGACAAGGAAGGGCAGCTTTGGATTGGCCATAAGCATATCGAAATGTGCTCCGATATATTTTTTCAGTTTCTCTTCGAATGGCAATGATTCATCGTGCGTATGAAAAATGACGGAGAAAAATGTTTTGAGTTTTTCGGCAAAAATGGCTTCAAACAAACGGTCTTTTGTCCGGAAATAATAATGTACCAGGGCCTGATTGCAGCCGGCTGCTTTGGCTATCTGGGTGGTGGAAACCATGGCAAAACCTTTCTCTAAAAACAGCTTCTCGGCCGCATCCAGTATGGTTTTTTCCATGTTCTGTTCGTTGTTAACTGACATATTTAATAACTTTATTAAAGATGCAAATTAAATACATTTATTAACGGTGTGCAAATTTTTTTTGTTAAATCTTTTCGATATTGAAAATTATCCGCAAAATTTAGGTCTTCGAATAATGCCACAAAGGCACAAAGACACAAAGAATTTTAATGGCGTACCAATTCCCGCGCTTGCCTGCCACGTTTCACGTGGACGCGGGATCTCCTGGAAAACCTTCGCAGCGCGTCCACAATCTCTTCCGCGAATGACGCTAATTAACGCGAAAGATTTCGCTTCCCTCAGCAGGTCTTATTGACGCAAATAGAATCAGCCTTCACCTGTCTGCAATTTAACTGCAACAGGCAGGCAGGCCTACGGTGAGGACTGATTCAGGTTAGTGTCTTTTTGTCCACGGATCCGCCACGGCGGATATACAGTTTAATTTCGCTTTCACTTCCAACGTCACTTCGTCCTTCTTCATTCCTTGTTCAGTGTTCTGAAGATGGGATCTCATTGAAAGCCTTCGCAGCGCGTCCACTTTTTTGTCCACGAATCCGCCGTGGCGGACACTAATTCCACGAATTCACATTCGCATGATTTAAGCGAATTCACACGAACCCGCCGGCATCAGTCACTTGCGT